>CACXFD010000223.1 GCA_902766845.1 uncultured Lachnospiraceae bacterium
ACCGGGCCCAGGCCGCGCGCGTTGAGCTCATCGATGTAGGGCGCCGTGCGGCGGCACTGCCAGACGATCGCGTTATAGACGGGCTGGCCGGTGGTCTTATCCCAGACGATCGTGGTCTCGCGCTGGTTCGTGATGCCGATGGCCGCGATGTCGGTGGTATCCACGCCGAGGCGCGCCATGGCTTCGGTGGCCACCGAGAACTGGCTGGACCAGATCTCCATCGGGTCGTGCTCCACCCAGCCGGGCTTCGGATAGATCTGCGTAAATTCCTTCTGGGCAACGCTGCAGATGTTGCCCTTGGTGTCGAAGAGGATGCAGCGGGAGCTCGTGGTCCCCTGATCCAGAGCCATGATGTAACGCATCGTGTTCCTCCTTGATTGGTATCGTGTCACCGGCGCGGCGCGCCGGGAAGATTCAAAGCAGCAGGGCATCCGAAAACGGGAGCCCGGTCCCGGAGCGGGACGGGTCCGGTCGGTCGGGCCTCAGTAGGTCGACAGGAAGTAGCGGCCGCGTTCGGAGAAAGCGGCCAGGGCGCTGTCCTGCCCCATCTTGTAGCTGCGGCCTTCCTGCGGGTCATAAACTGTGACATTGAACGCGTCAAAGCCGCAGACGAGGACCGGGTGGCCGTTCGGAAGCAGCGTCAGGACCGGCCGGTCCTGCGGCAGCGGGCTCGCGATCAGCTGCGAGACGGTCAGCCCCGTCAGGTCCAGGGCGCGGCCGTTCATGCCCGCGTTCAGGGCCGCCCACGGCGTACCGTACTGCGCGAGCAGGTCGCGGCCGTTGCCGCTCCCGCCGGCGCGCAGGATCATCATCTGCAGGCAGGCCGCCCAGGCTTCTTCATCGGAAGCGGCCGTCGGCAGCTCGGTGAACCGGATCTCATGCTGGGCGTCGCGCGGCATGCGCGTCCAGACCGTGCGGCCCGCGCTGTCCGTGACCGTGCCCATCTGCGCGGTGATGGACGCGACCGCCTCCGCGATGCGCGTATAGCGGCTGGTCAGCCGGCCCTCCGCGTAGGCGTAGACGTACGGATCCGTCCGGCCGTCCTGCGGGATCGCCAGCGTGTTCTCCTCATGATAGGAGAAGCGCCGGGCCGCGGAGGTGCTGAAGGAGCGGATCTGTCCCGAATCCGAGATCGTGACCTGCCAGACCTTGCGGCGGGCCGAATCCTGCCGCGACGTGAGCGGATCCGCGGCCGCGGCGTCCGCCGGGTCGTTGCGGATCAGCGTGTCCGCGGCGGCGTCGGTCCAGGTGCCGTCCTCGCGGCGGATCACGCGGGTCAGGTTGATCCGGTTGCCCACGACCTCGGCGCCGGTCACATAGACGCCGGCCGGGTCATAGATCGAGAGCTGTTCTCCGGTCTTCGAATAGATCCGCAGCTCATGCATCGGGAATGCGTAAGGAGCGGACGGGTCGTCCGGGACCAGCTCGTCCCGGGCGATGCCGCAGACCGCGTCTTCGCCGAGGAAGCCCAGCGCGCGCACCCGGCAGCCGTCGGGAGCCTGCACGGTAAAGGAGCTCCCGTCCGACAGGTGCAGGACCGTCACATGGGACGCGTCCGCGGACGGGGTCCAGGCCAGCGAGCCGTTCGCGCCGGACACCAGATGCGCCCCGGCCGCGCCGGAGACTACCGGCGAAAGCTCGCCGGCCGTAAAGTCCACGGAGCAGACCGTATCGCCCTGCAGGAAGCAGAGCAGGTTGTCTTCACCGGCATAGCAGAACTGATCGAGGGAGCAGCGCAGCACGTCGGAAGGCAGGGCCGAGGACAGGAACCAGACCTCTTCGAGCTCGCGGCCGTCGCGGTCGTATTCGTAGACGCCGATCCCGGTCTGCCCTTCGTGCGGGCCGCGCGGAAAATAGCCGCAGACCAGGAAGGAGCAGCTGCCGTCATCCCGCACCGAGACCGGGCGGATGTCATGCAGGCCGCAGTCGGTGCGCAGGCCGTCGTCCTCGGGGTCCAGGAAGGAGAAGACCGATACCAGCTGCGCGCCCTTTTTGTCATAGCACCAGAGCCGGCCGCCTTCGGTCAGGTAGACGTACTGGCCGTTATCCGAGGCCAGGGCGGACAGGCTCCCCTCGGGGCGGATGCCCAGATCCAGCGCCGTGGCGGCCGCGCTGTCACGGCCGGGCTGCCAGATCTCTTCCATGGTGCGGGCGAAGTTCATCACGTAGCAGCGTACGTCGCTCCAGCGGATCGTGTAGGTCTCGCGGACCCGGTACGACGTTTCGCCTGCCTGCGCGTCCGAGGACGTGACCGTGTAGAGGAACACGTAGGTGGCGTAGGTGTCGTTCAGCTCTGTCAGCAGGATCTGCTCGTCCGCGTTCTTCTCCGGGGCCAGGCCGCCCCAGGTGATCTGCGCGAGCGTCGAATGGATGTTGACATTGCCGAGGGTCTGCGGATCCGCGGCGGAGCTGGTCTCCAGATACGGGATCAAGCCCTGGGCCCGTTCCTCGCTGAACGTGCGGTCGGAAAAGTCGCGCGCGAACGCGAACATCTCTTCATCGTGCGTGCCGGGTGCGCAGCGCAGGCGGGAGTAGTAGGTCAGGTCCCGGCCGTCCGCGCGCAGCGTCACGATCAGCTGATAGACGTTTCCGGTCTCGTACAGGTTCTGCAGCGGAAGCGTCAGGACCGTGCCGCTCTCCTCTACGGCCATCCGCGCGCTCCCCTCTTCCACGAGGCGGTCCAGACCGTCCGACCAGACCTGGTAGGAGGCGCCGGAGACCTGCGCGCCGTAGGTGCGCAGCGGAAGACGGAGCTGCCGGTCTTCGGGGATCGGCGTGATCACGTCATGCATATAGGCAGCCTGCATCGGCTCCGCGTGGCCGCGCATCGGGTTGACCGTGCGGCCGTTCCACTCCGCGAACAGGACCGGGAACGTGGCCGAATCCAGCATCACGGAGCGCGCGCCGGCGCTTTCGGTGCGCGCGGCGGACCAGACCGTTCCGATCAGGACGGCCGCGAACAGGAGCAGATACAAGGCGATGGTTTTGAACGAACGTTTCATAATAATTATTTTACCCTTTTTTGCCGGACTTCTCAACCGGAAGATTCCGAAAATGCGGGGCCCGATTATTCCGGCGCTTCAGGTCTTCCGGCCTCGCGAGCCCGCCTATGCGGGGCGGCGCATTGACAAAGGTAAGGCGGACAGATAAGATTACAGAGAGTGGACCTCAACAGAGGGTGCGTTGTCACGGAAAGAAAACATCGACATCGACAGGAGGAGAACAAATGAAAAGGGTAGCTTCTTTGGTTGTATTGGTACTAATCGGGATAGCAGGAATCCTTCAGACAGTCCCCGTGTTTGCAGCAGAAGGGAGTATAAGCAGCTCGTCTCAAGAAAGATCTCCGAAAACAGTAGTAATTCGAGATATGGCTGATTTAATGCGGGTTGCCGAAGAGGACCGTAGAGAGTATGAAAATAAAGTCAATGCAATCGATTCGCAGCTAAAAGGCGACGTGGAAGAATATTTGCAGAACAGAAAACACAACAATTATAAAGAACGATGGAATGTTGAAGTTGAGGAGTTCCTACAGCGATACCCCCAGTATCAAACATGGGACAGGAACGAACTGGAAGAGCAGGTGTTGTTAGCGGCAAATAATGCTGTTGTAATCGCAGTGCGAGCATTCTTTAACGCGAATCATTATACATTTGCGTTGTATTTATTTGACCATTCACTAAACGATTCCCCATCAAATCTAGTGTTTGAGACGTTTTTATATGGAGATTCTCCCATGAAGCAACGGATCAGAGCATTACTCAACGCGGAATCGGTATTTAGAGATAAACTTAGTATGTTTATCAATTATTCCATCGTTTCAACAGGCGGAGCATTCTATTTAGGGGATTTGTTCTATGCTATCCATAACTATGATCTTTCAATGACACTGGTTAATTCGTCAGAGTGTGATTTTGCGATCGATGATACTTACGATTTTGAAGGGATCGAGAATGTGGCAGCATCGGTTGCCGGAAGTCATTCCTACCATGTAAAAGTGAAAGGCAGATATTCACTTTCACAATGGATATACAAGTGAGGAAAGAGGCGTGATCCTGAAAAACCTGCGGGAATCCAAAACATTCCGGGCGGTGACGGCCGTCCTGTATCTGTCGGTGTTCTTCCTGTTTGCGCTTTCGCTGCGGTTCCCGTCCGATGCGGCGCAGCGGGTCTTCATGATTTTGATCGGCGTTACGGTCCTGGCCGACTGGCTCCTCGGATGGGTCTGCACTGCGAACCTGATTTCGGTCCTCCGGCATAAAGAAGAGTGCCGGAACTGGCAGGCGGCGGCGCAGTGGAATGTGATACCGGCGCTTCTGATGCTGCTGCTGGTCCTGCTTTTGAGAAATGTTCGGATCATTTATCTGATTCCGGTTCTGGCCATCGAATTCATCCGGGGGACGCCATGAAACGGCGGGGAAATTCCGGCGCGGCCGTCCCGGACGGTCCGGCAGGCGTTTGCGGCGGGGCCGCGATGCGCCTGACAGAGCGGTTTGACCGGTTTCGCCTGTCGGGACGGTTTGCGGGTGCAGCCGTTGCCGGCCTGCTGCTTGCGCTGCTGACGGAGGTACTGAGGGGAGCGGCCGGGCCGCTGTGGTTATACCGCATCGTAACGATAGTTCAGTGCACGGTCCTGCTGGGACTGTGGCTGCTTCCCTGGATCGCTGCGGGCAACCTGATTACGCTGGCGCGAAGAGGACCGGAGATGCCGGAACGGAAAGCGATCCTGCTGCGGAGCTTGCTCGTTCTCCTGGCAGCGTTTGCGGTGATGGTGGCGGCCGGCAGCGCCGCAGGCTATTTCCGGATTCCGGCATGGCTGCTCCGGACGGTCCGGGAGGCGTTTTCAGCGGAGCCGTTTCGCAGATAGCCGACACCGGCGGACCGGCCGGCGGGCGGACCGGACAGAGACGGACCGGACAGAGACGGACCGGGACGGGCGCCGCTGCAGGCGGCGGGTTTTGACAGAAAGAAGAAAAGCATGAAGAGCATCCAGACAGTCTATAAGATCGGCAACGGGCCGTCCAGTTCCCACACCGTGGGGCCCTACACGGCGGCCTGCGAGGTGGCGAGGCGCTATCCGCAGATGACCGGGATGACCGTGACCCTGTACGGGTCGCTGGCCTTTACCGGGGCCGGCCACGGCACCGAAAAGGCCATCCGCACGGCTGTGCCCGGCGCCGTGATCCGGACGGACACGCAGACCCGGGACCTGCCGCATCCGAATACGATGCGGTTCGAGGTCTATGCGCCCTGCGCAGACGGGACCGGCGGCTCAGAAAGAGGCGCGGACGGGACCGGCGTGCCCGGAAAGGACGGCGCTCCGGAGAAAAAGATCGCGGACCTGCGCGTGTTCTCCGTCGGGGGCGGCTCCGTCCTGTTTGAAGGCGAGCCGGCCGACTCGCGGGACGTCTGGCCCGAGGCCGGCTTTTCGCAGATCATGGAGGTCTGCCGCGGACGGGGCATCACGCTGAAAGATCTGATCGCCGAGCGCGAAGGCCCGGCGCTGCGGACGTACCTGAAAGAGGTCTGGGAGGCCATGCAGGCGTCGGTCCGGCGCGGGCTGGCCGCGGACGGCGTGCTGCCGGGCGGCCTCGAGGTCGCGCGCAAGGCCCGGATCCTGTTCGAGACGCGGTGCTATAACGAGCCGCAGGACGTGACCATGAACCGGCTGATCGCGGCGTACGCGTACGCGGTCTGTGAGGAGAACGCGGACGGGAACATCGTCGTGACCGCGCCGACCTGCGGCAGCTGCGGCGTGCTGCCGGGCGTCCTGTATTATATGCAGCATGACCGGGGCTTCCCCGAGGAGGAGATCCTGGATACGCTGGCCGTGGCCGCGGTGATCGGGAACGTGATCCGCACCAACGCGAGCATCTCGGGCGCCGAATGCGGCTGCCAGGCCGAGATCGGCAGCGCCTGCTCGATGACGGCCGGCGGCCTCGCGTCGCTGTTCGGGCTGGACATCAGCCAGATCGAGTACGCGGCGGAGATCGCAATGGAGCACAACCTGGGCCTGACCTGCGACCCGGTGGGCGGCCTCGTGCAGATCCCCTGCATCGAGCGCAACGCCGTGGCAGCTATGCGTGCGATCAGCGCCGTGAACCTGTCACGGTTCCTGTCCTCCACGCGCAAGATCTCGTTTGACCAGGTGGTCGCGACGATGTACCGGACCGGTCTCGACATGGATGAAAAATACCGTGAGACCTCGCACGGAGGCCTCGCGGCGATCTACCGGAAGGACCGGTAAGAGCCGGAAAGAACGGCGCTTTGCCGGGCGCCCGCAGGGACAGAACTGTCCCGCGCGGGCGCCGGGACGGCCTGTTATGCACGGCCTGCAAACCATGGGTTGCAAAAATGTTACAAAGATGTTATGATACCCGTAAGAATGCACAAGATACGGGGTCTTCCTGTCATTTTGTCATAGATATTGCGCTTGGAAGGTGACTTATGCTTCAGTATATCATGAAGGGCGGCACACCGCTGGTCGGAGAGGTCTGCATCGGCGGCGCGAAGAACGCCGCGCTCGGGATCATCGCCGCCGCCGTCATGGCGGATGAGCCGGTGGTCATAGAGAACCTGCCGGATGTACAGGACATCAATGTCCTCCTCAAGGCCATCGAGGAGATCGGTGCGGTCGTGGACCGGATCGACCGCCACACGGTGCGCATCATCGGGAGCACCATCTCCACCATCACCGTCAATTCCGACTATATCCGCAAGATCCGCGCCTCGTATTACCTGCTCGGCGCGCTCCTCGGAAAGTATAAGCAGGCGGAGGTCGCCCTGCCGGGCGGCTGCAACATCGGCACCCGCCCCATCGACCAGCACCTGAAGGGCTTCGTGGCCCTGGGCGGCCGGTACTCCATCGAACGCGGCATGGTCTGCGTGAAGGCGGACCGTCTGAAGGGCAGCCACATCTATCTGGATGTGGTCAGCGTGGGCGCCACCATCAACGTCATGCTGTCCGCCGTCATGGCGGAAGGATCCACCATCCTCGAGAACGCGGCCAAGGAGCCGCACGTGGTCGATGTCGCGAACATGCTGAACAGCATGGGCGCCAACATCAAGGGCGCGGGCACGGACGTGATCCGCATCCGCGGCGTGCAGAAGCTCCACGGCACCGAATATTCGATCATCCCCGACCAGATCGAGGCAGGCACCTTCATGGTGGCCGCGGCCGTCACGCACGGGGACATCGTGGTCAAGAACGTGATCCCGAAGCATCTGGAGTCCATCAGCGCGAAGCTCGCCGAGATGGGCTGCGAGGTCACCGAAGAGGACGACGCGGTCCGCGTGGTCGCCAAGCGCCGCATGCGCCATACGCAGATCAAGACGCTCCCGTACCCGGGCTTCCCGACGGACATGCAGCCGCAGTTCACGGTCGCGCTGGCCGTGGCGGAGGGCACCAGCATCGTCACCGAGAGCATCTTCGAGAACCGCTTCAAATACGTGGATGAGCTGGCCCGCATGGGCTCCAACATCCGCGTGGAAGGCAGCGTGGCCGTGATCGACGGCGTCCGGGGCTTCACCGGCGCCACGGTCAGCGCGCCGGACCTGCGCGCGGGCGCGGCCCTGGTGCTGGCAGGCCTCGCGGCGGACGGCTATACCGTGGTGGATGATATCTCCTACATCCTGCGCGGCTATGAGAGTTTTGACAAGAAGCTCCAGGGCCTCGGCGCCGCCATCGAGATGGTGGAGAGCGAGCGCGAGGCGGCGCGGTTTAAGCTGAAGGTCGGCTGAGGCCGCCGCACGAAAGATCTGATAAAAAAGGAACGGCGCTGCCCGCGGGGCGGCGCCGTTGCTGCATTTTCGGACTTTTTCCCATTATTTGGCGGCCGGCCGCGGTTTTTCCGGAAAAAGGGCTTGCATTCCGGCTCGGGGGCGTGTTATAGTACATATACGAACTTCATACGGAGCCATCTTATTCAGAGCGGTGGAGATACATAGGATCTGTGAAGCCGCAGCAACCCCCGTGCGCGGGAAGGTGCTAACCTGAGCGAGAAATCGAGCAATAAGAGGAGCCCGACGGGAATTGAGCTGTTGCGGTCCGCTGTTGCGGGCCGCTTTTTTGACGGGCGGCGCACAGGCGCCGGCCAAAGGGGAAGGATGCTCCGCCTTCCGCTGAAAAAGCAGCCGCCGGGCAGACAGGTCCCCGCCGTCTGATGCGGGGCAGAGAGGAATCACATGAAAGAACGTTACCTGTTTACTTCGGAATCCGTGACGGAAGGCCATCCGGACAAGGTCTGCGACCAGATCTCGGACGCGATCCTGGACGCCTGCCTCGCGCAGGATCCTATGAGCCGCGTGGCCTGCGAGACCATCGCGACCACCGGCCTCGTGCTGGTCATGGGCGAGATCACGACCCAGGCGCAGATCGACGCGGAGAAGATCGTGCGGGACACCGTGCGCCGCATCGGCTATGACGAGCCCGGCTCGGGCTTCTGCGCGGACGAGGTCCGCGTGGAGGTGGTGCTGGACAAGCAGTCGCCCGACATCGCGATGGGCGTGGACAACGCGCTCGAGACCCGCTCTTCGGAGGAGGAGATCGCGACGACCGGCGCCGGCGACCAGGGCATGATGTTCGGCTACGCGTCGGACGAGACGCCCGAGCTGATGCCGTTCGCGGCCGCGCTCGCGCACAAGCTGACGCGCCGGCTCGCCCAGGTCCGCAAAGACGGCACGCTCCCGTACGTAAAGCCCGACGGCAAGAGCCAGGTCACCGTGGAATACGATGAGGCCGGCCGGCCCGCGCGGCTGGACGCGGTGGTCGTATCCACCCAGCACAGCGCCGATGTGACGCAGGAGCAGATCCACGAGGACATCCGCCGCGAGGTCCTGGACCCGGTCCTGCCCGCGGAGATGGTGGATGAACAGACCCGGATCTACATCAATCCGACCGGCCGCTTCGTGGTCGGCGGCCCCGTGGGCGACTCGGGCCTGACCGGCCGCAAGATCATCGTGGACACCTACGGCGGCGCCGCGCGCCACGGCGGCGGATGCTTCTCCGGCAAGGACTGCACGAAGGTGGACCGCTCGGCGGCCTATGCCGCGCGCTATGCGGCCAAGAACATCGTGGCGGCGGGCCTTGCGGAGCGGTGCGAGATCCAGCTGTCCTATGCGATCGGCGTGGCGGAGCCCACGTCCGTGATGGTGCAGACGTTCGGGACCGGCAAGGTGTCGGACGCGGAGCTCACGAAGATCGTCCGGAAGCACTTTGATCTGCGCCCGGCCGGCATCATCCGCATGCTGGACCTGCGCCGGCCCATCTATTCGCAGACCGCGGCCTACGGCCATTTCGGACGCACCGATCTGGACCTGCCGTGGGAGAAGACGGACAAGGCGGAAGAACTGAAGAGATACCTGGCCTGAGCACGGCCGGGAGAAAGACCGGACCGCCGGCCGTCCCGAAAGGACGGCCGGCTTTTTCACATTTCGGGTATTTTCCCCGCGGGGGACCTATGGTATAATCAAAAGCAGGCCGGGCGGGTCCCGGTCAGACCAAACAGATGAGGATCCACGCATGAGCATGCAGGAAAGTTCGGTCCGCACCTTTTCGGAGCAGCTGGCCTCAAAGGCCGCGGTGCCCGGAGGCGGCGGCGCCAGCGCCCTCGCGGGAGCGCTCGGCATCGCGCTCGGGGACATGGTCGGTGAGCTGACGGTCGGGAAGAAAAAATACGCGGACGTCGAGGAAGAGATCAAAGGCCTGATGGAGGAGGCGCAGCAGCTGCGCCGGACCCTGCTGGCCTGTATCGATGAAGACGCCGCGGCGTTCGAGCCGCTGAGCCGCGCCTACGGGATCCCGAAGGACGATCCGTCCCGGGACGCCGTGCTCGAGGAGTGCCTGCGGGCCGCGGCCATGCCGCCGCTGCATATCCTGGAGGCTTGCTGCCGGGCCGTGGAGCTTCTGGAAGAGTTCGCGGCCAAGGGGAGCGCGCTGATGATCTCGGACGCGGCCACCGGCGCGGCGCTGTGCCGCGGGGCCCTGCAGGGCGCGGCCGTGAACGTCCGGGTGAACACGAGGCTGATGAAGGACCGCGGTCACGCGGAGGAGCTGAACGCGCGCGTGAACGCGCTGACGGAAGAGTACGCGGCCCGCGCGGAGCGCGTCTATGAAGCCGTGACCGCGCGGCTGTCGTAAAAAACCGCGGCCGCAGCCATGACGTGGTCCGGGGAAGCGGCCGGATGCAGTCCGTGAAGCAACCGTGACGCAGTCCGGGGAAGCAGCCGTGACGCGGCAAAACAGAAGGGAAACAGATGGCACAGATCCTGAAGGGCGCGCCGGTAGCGGCGGCGCTGTGTGAGAAAATGACCGCGCAGACCGCGGAGCTGGCCGGACGGGGCGTGACGCCCACGCTGGCCATCCTGCGCGTGGGAGAGCGGGACGACGACCTCAGCTACGAGCGGGGCGCCATGAAGCGCTGCGCCCAGGTGGGCGTGGCCGTGAAAAATGTGGTCCTGCCCGCAAACGTGGATCCGGAAGCGTTCTATGCGGCGCTGCGGGACCTGAATGAAGACCCGAAGGTCCACGGGATCCTGATGTTCCGGCCGCTGCCCGCGCAGCTGGACGGGGAAAAGGCCCGGCGCATGCTGGCGCCCGAAAAGGACGTGGACGGCTGCACGGACGGATCGCTGGCCGGCGTCTTCACCGGAGCCAGGCTGGGCTTTGCGCCGTGCACGGCCCAGGCCGCGATGGAGATCCTGCACTATTACGGCATCGACCCCGCAGGAAAGCGCGCGGCCGTGATCGGACGGAGCCTCGTGGTAGGCCGGCCCGTGGCCATGATGCTGATGCGCGAGAACGCCACCGTGACCATCTGCCATACGCGCACGCCGGACGTGCCGGCCGTCACGCGCGAGGCGGACATCGTGGTCGCCGCGTCGGGGCAGATGGAGAGCGTGGGAGCGGACTACCTGCGCGAGGGCCAGACCGTGATCGACGTCGGCATCGGCTGGAATGAAGCCAAACAGAAACTGTGCGGCGACGTGCGCTTCGAGGAGGCGGAGCCGCTGGCGGCTGCCGTCACGCCGGTCCCCGGCGGGGTCGGGAGCGTGACCACGTGCGTGCTGGTCTCCCATGTCATCGAGGCCGCGCGCAGGAGCCTCTCATAGAGGAACCCTCCGGAAGGAGCACTTCATAAAGGAGCATCTTATGAAACGACGCGCCAAGACGTTCGTGTACGGGATCCTGGCCGGCTTCGCGATCTCTCTGGGCGGGACCGTGTTCCTGTCCGTGGAGGACCGGGTGGTGGGCGCCCTGTTGTTCACCGTGGGCCTGTTCACGGTGTGCACGTTCGGGTTCAATCTGTTCACCGGCAAGGTCTGCTACGTGTTCGAGCGGGACCGCGATTACGCGCTGGACCTGCCCTTCGTCTGGCTCGGGAACCTGTGCGGGGCCGTGCTGACCGGCTTTCTGGAGCTGCAGACGCGGACCGGGGCCGCACTCGCGGAGCGAGCCGCGGCGATGTGCGCGGTCAAGCTCGGGGACAGCCCCCTCAGCATCTTCATCCTGGCGGTGTTTTGCAACCTGCTGATCTTCATCGCCGTGGACGGCTACGCGAAGAACCCGCATGAGCTGGGCAAGTATCTGTCCCTGTTCTTCGGGATCCTGACCTTCATCCTCTGCGGCTTCGAGCACTGCGTCGCGAACATGTATTACTTCACTGTAGGCGGCGCCTGGAGCGCGAAGGCCGTGGGATACCTGCTGATCATGACGCTGGGCAATGCCGCGGGCGGCGTGATCCTGCCGCTGCTGCGCCGGTGGAAGGAAAAGGCGTGACGGCCGGCAGAGACGGCCGGAGAGAAAAGAACGTGACGGCCGGCAATGCCGTCGAAAAGAAAAGGATATAACGGCCGGCCATGCCGGCCGAAAAGAAAGAACAGACCGGCCGGAGCGCCGGCCGATAGGAGATTTGCAATGGATTGGAAACAGTATCCGCAGCTGCAGGCCGCGGTGAACAAAATCAAACGGGGAAATCTTCCGACCGCCGTGGTCCTGCTGGTGGCCGTGGTGGCCGTGGCCGTGCTCGAGACCGTGATGTATCTGAAGGACCGGACCAAAACGTCCTCGCTGATGGCGGCCGTGGTGATCCTGGTCATGGGCGTGATCCTGATCGCCTCCGTGCTCAAGGAGCGGAAGATCTGCGCGGCCAGCTGGGCCAAAGCATCCGCGGACGACCTGTCCCGCATGGAGGAGCACGCGTCCAAAGCCCCGCTGATCGACGGCATCCTCTATCTGCCCACCGGCATCGCCGCGGACAGCGAGCCCGGCGTGGTCTATGTGCCGTACCGGGACATCATCTGGATGTCGGAGAACCCGCGTGTCCAGAACATGTTCGGGATGGGGCTTTCCAAGAATTACTGCATCTCGATGGTGGACCGGGATAAAAAAGCCTGGCAGGTCCTGCCCGAGATGCGCAAGGAGGCCCGGCTGGACATCCTCGGGAACGAGCGCAAAAAGAAGATCGCGCAGCTGTACAAGCACATCCGCGAGCATCGGCCGGACGTACTGACCGGCGAGGACGATGAATACACGAAGCTTTTGACCAAGGACTTTGACGAGCTGGTCCGCCGAGCGGACGGGCTGGCTGCGCCGGAGCCGGAGTCGGAGACGGTTACGGCCGCGGAAGATGCGGAAGCTGCGGTTACGGAAGTCACGGAGGCGGCCGCGCCGGAAGACGCCACGGCGGAGAAGGAAGTCTGACGATAAAGCATAAAAGACTGGCGCGTTCATCAAACGCACGGCTGAAAACAGGCCATCCGACGGGGCCGCCGCTTGAACAAGCGGCGGCCCCGTGCTATAATCATCCTTGGTCCGGGACATCGACCCATCCGTCCCGGCAGAAGGGGTATGCACCATGAACCTCAAAGAGTATCCGCAGCTGGCTGCGGCCGTCCGGAAAGTCCGCAGCTCCATCGTCGGCGCCGCGGTCCTGCTGGGACTCGTGTTTGCGGGCCTCGTGTACGCGGAGCTGCGCACGTATTTCTACGATCCGCGTGACAAATGGGCCCTGGGCGCCGCCGTCCTGTTCCTGGTTCTCGGCGTCGTGACCGTGATCGCGGTGGCCCGGAGCGGGAAAAAGGCAAAGCAGACCTGGACGCGCGCCACGCGGGAAGAGCTGCAGCGGCTCGACTCCGAAGCGCCGTATCTCGAGATCAGGGACCACGCGATGATCGCGTCGGACGGCATCGTGGCCGGGGCCGGCGGCAAGGCCGTGTTCCTGCCGTACCGGGACATCGTCTGGGTATACGGGAACCATACCACGCAGCGCATGTACGGGATCCCGGTCGGGCATTCCTACAGCGTCATGGTGGTGGACCGCTACCGGAACTACTGGCAGATCATGGCCGGGGCCGGTAAGCGGATCAAAAAGGGCGAGGACCAGAGCCCGGAGCTGGAAGCGAAGCTGGAGCGTGTGCTGGAGCCGGTGCGAAAGGCCCGGCCGAACGTCCTCGTCGGGTACGACGGCGGGTACGTGCAGCTGGCGCAGCAGGATTTTGACCGGCTGGTCCGGATCGCGGATGGGGCGGAGTAAACGCCCGGACGCGGCCGGGGAGCCGGCGCAAAGATATGGACCGGACAGCGCGTACGGCCGTGACCGGACAGAACGGACCGGATGTATGTGTCCGGCCGGATAAAACGGACCGGACAGCGGACCGGACAGAACGGACCGGATGTATGTGTCCGGCCGGATAAAACGGACCGGACAGCGGACCGGACAGATCGGACCGGTCGCATGCGTCCGGCCGGAGGGAGCAGCAGGATGACATCGGAAAAGGAAGCGTATCTGGTCGGTGTGGACGTAGGCGGGACTTCCGTCAAGCTGGGCCTGTTCTCGGAGGACGGTCGGCTGCTGGAGAAGTGGGAGAACCCGACGCGCCTCGGGGAGAACGGCGCGCTGATGTTTGAGGACATCGCGGGCTCCGTTATGGAGATGTGCAAACGGCGCGGGCTCACGCGGTCGCAGCTGCGCGGCATCGGGCTCGGGGTGCCGGGCGTGGTAGACGCGCGCGGCCACATCGAGCGGTGCGTGAACCTGGGCGTGTCCGACTGCGTCCCGGCCGATGAACTGGGCCGTCACTTTCCCGGCACGCCGATCCGCTGCGGGAACGACGCGAACCTCGCGGCGCTCGGGGAGGCCTGGCGCGGCGCGGGCCGCGGCGTGGACCACGTGGTCATGATCACGCTGGGCACCGGCGTGGGCGGCGGGATCGTCACGAACGGAAAGCTGCTGACGGGCTTCCAGGGCATGGCCGGGGAGATCGGCCACATGGCGGTGGAGCCCATGGAGACGCGGCTATGCACCTGCGGCGGACGCGGGTGCCTGGAGCAGTACGCCTCCGCCACCGGCATCGTCCGGCTCATGCGGGACGCGCTCGAGGAGAGCGACGCGCCGTCGCTGCTGCGCGGAAAAGACAGCTTTTCCTGCAAGGACGTGTTTGCAGCCTGCGCGGACGGGGACGTGCTCGCCAAAGCGGCCGTGACAAAGGCCGTGCGGTACCTGGCCGTGGCCATGCAGCACATCGCGCAGATCGTGGATCCGGAGCGGATCCTGATCGGGGGCGGCGTGTCCCGGGCCGGGGACGAACTGATGCGGCCGCTTCGCCGGCGCTTCCGTGAGCTCATGAAACTGCAGAGCAAGATCCCGCAGGTACGCCTTGCGCAGCTCGGGAACGACGCCGGCATCTACGGCGCCGCGCGCCTCGCGAAGGAGTCTGAAAATAGTTAACAAAACTGAAAAGAAATCGACCGATTTTTCAGCGGCTCAGCCCTTGCATGACCCCGCAAAAAAGAGTAAAATAGAACCATCCAATACGGAAAGCAGGAACGCGTCATGAGCCAAGAAAAAGTGGATCGTTATAAAGAGCAGAAGGCCAATCGCAAGGAGATCATCGAGAAGGAAAAGCGCCGGAAAAAGCTGGGCCGCGTGGGCATGTGGGCCGCGCTGGTCGTGGTGGTGGCCGGCCTGGCCGCCTCCATCGGCATCTCCGCGCGCAACAGCCATCAGAGATATCTGGACAGCCTTCCGGATTATAACCGCACCAGCGTCGTGATCTCGGATTACACCGGTGTGACGGCCACGGAAGCGGACACGGTAGAACAGTAAGATACCGGATCAAAAAACATCGGGGGCAGGCGCCTCCGGTGTTTTTTATTACCCCGAAACCGGGCCGACGCCGGCGCCGGAGACCGGCCGCAGGGTCGGAGATCGGCCGAAAACAAAAGGCCCGAGAGACAAAATGGCCCGCGGCGCCTGCGGGCCGGACCTCTTCTCAGGAGACAGATCATGCAGACAAAAGACAACATCACGCTGGTGGGCATGCCGTCTGCCGGCAAGAGCACCGTGGGCGTGCTGCTGGCCAAGCGCCTGGGCTACGCGTTCATAGACGGGGACATCCTGATCCAGGAAAAGACCGGCAAGCTGCTGCGTCAGATCATCGAGGAACAGGGCCTGGCCGGCTTCATGCGCATCGAGAACGACATCCACGCGCAGCTGTCCGCGCACCGCTCGGTCATCGCCCCGGGCGGGAGCGTGATCTACGGGCAGGAGGCCATGGAGCATCTGGCCGGCATCAGCCGCATCGTCTACCTGCGGATCTCCTATGAGGAGATGCTGCGCCGCATCGGGGACATCAAGGACCGCGGCGTGGCCCTCAAGGACGGCCTGACGCTGCGCGACATGTACGACGAGCGCACGAAGCTCTACGAAGCCTGGGCCGACGTGACCGTGGATGAGGAAGCGCTGGGCATGGGCCGCGTGGTGGATGAGATCCGGGCGATGGCGGAAGCGTGGGATGCGGAAGAGTTACCAAAAAGCGCCCGGAAAATGACAGTTGAATAATGATCGAACGACATGATATAATAAAAGGCAGATACAGGATGTATCTGCCTTTACCTGTTCAAATAAAATGCACACACTGTGCGGCCGCAAGCGGCGAGTTGAACTTCTTTTATTTGAACTCGTAGTGTAAGTTCAGAGGGATCTGAACGGTTAGTGTAACTTCAAAGGGGTCTCAAACACCATCTGCGAGTACAAGGGCAGCCGGTAGTTTGAGAGTATGGAGGCAGAGGCCAAGCGGAGGAACGACGCACGGCGGCAGCAGACCCGGCCTTGCAGCAACAATTATGACAGAGGACGCTAATACAGAAAAATACACCGCAGGAAGCCCCTGCGGTGCATACATAGGTTCATGATTCGTTATGGTAAGTCAACATCATTGCCGATATAAAGATATCTCAAATGAAAAC
>CACXFD010000224.1 GCA_902766845.1 uncultured Lachnospiraceae bacterium
CCAACGCGGGCCATGAGTACCCGGTCCTGATGAAAGCCGGCGGCGCGTTTGAGATCGTGAAAGACCGGCACGGCTTCGTGCTGGGCGGCATGGAAGGCCTGACCTTCCGTGAATATGAACTGCAGCTGACGCCGGGCTCCAAGCTGTTCGTCTACACCGACGGCGTACCGGAGGCCACGGATAAGACCGGGACGCTGTTCGGCACGGAGCGCATGCTTCAGGCCCTGAATGACGACCGGGAGGCCGGGCCGGAACGCGTGCTCTATAATGTGCACCGGGCCGTGGACCGGTTCGTGCTGGATGCGGAACAGTTCGATGATCTGACGATGGTATGCCTCGAATACCGGGGCTGATGAATGTGGAAAGGCATGTGAGACGACGGGATGGAAGCGAAATACAAGAGGACCGATGACGGCAAGTATGAACTCGCATTTGAAAACGGGGACCGGTATACCGGAGATCTGACGCCGGACAGGAAGATCACGGGCTATGGCCGCATGGAGTATCGGGACGGGCGCATCTATACCGGACATTTCCTGAATGACACCTGGGACGGATACGGGAAGGCGGAATTCGACGGCTCCACGTATGAAGGCGAGTGGAAGAACAATCTCCGGAACGGAAAGGGAAAAACGACGTTCTTCGGAGAAGACGGCTCGGAACTTGTCGTCTATGAGGGAGAATACGTCGATGACCGGATGGACGGGCATTTTCTCGTCGCGTTCCCGGACGGATATACCTATGAGGGCCGCTTCAAGGGCTATGATCCGATCGGGATCACCCGCGTCACGTTCCCGGACGGTACTGCGAATCCGGATTGGAGAGGAGCCGTTTACGAAGGGGACGTGCGTGTCATCGACAATAAATTCATGCTGCAGGGAAGCGGGCGCCTGACCTTTGCGGACGGTTCGGTCTATGAGGGGACCTTTGACCGCAGCAACCGGAACGGGCTCTTTCAGATCACGTATCCCGACGGATCGACGGAAGTCGCGGAATACCGGGACGATGACAAGGTCCGCACGCTGTCGGGCGGACGCGGCAAGGCGGAAGCGGAACCGGCTTTTGCGGACCGGAGCGGACACCGGCCGGACGAGCCGGAAAAAGCGGAGAGCAGCCTGATCCGGCGGCACGCGTCCGATCCGGCCTATCTGCATCCGCATATCGGAGATAATGAAACATACGCGGAGGAGCTCCGCCCGTATTTCGGCCGGATCGTCGGGATGCGCGGCGTCAAGCAGCAGCTCGACAAGATGTATAAGCGGTTCCGCATCGACGCGATGCGCCGCTCGGCATTCGGAGGGACGTCGTCCAAACAGGGATATTACTTTATCCTGACCGGCAATCCCGGGACCGGCAAGACCACGGTCGCGCGGCTGATCGGCCGGCTGCTCTGCGATACCGGTATCCTTCCGTCCGACCGCTTTGTCGAAGTGGACCGGTCCGGGCTCGTGGGACAGTATATCGGCCAGACCGCGCAGATGACCGCGAAGGTCATCGAATCCGCGCGCGGCGGGACCCTGTTCATCGATGAAGCCTATACGCTCTACAAAAAGGATACAGCGCAGGACTTCGGGACCGAAGCCATCGACACGCTGCTCAAGGACATGGAGGATCATCGCGGGGAATACTGCGTGATCCTGGCCGGCTATGCGCGTCAGATGGAGGACATGATCCGGAACGCCAATCCCGGCCTCGCGTCGCGGTTCGATCACAGGATCGAGATCGAAGATTATACGGAAGAGGAACTGACGGACATCCTCGTCTCGATCGCGCAGGAAAGGGGATTCCTCATTCGTAAGGAAGCCCGCCCGGTGATCCTGTCCCGCATCGCCAAGGAAAAGGTCGACGAGACGTTCGATAACGCGCGCTTTGCCCGCCGTCTGCTGGATGAGGCGATCGAGCAGCAGGCCGTGCGGCTGTCGGAGAGCCTGGACGGGCTCGATGAAGAGAGCCTGCAGACGCTCACGGCCGCGGATTTCGGGAAGACCGAGGCGGACAGCGGTTCGCTTGACGACTGCATGGCGCGCCTGCAGGGCCTGATCGGGCTGGCGTCGGTGAAGGAGGAGGTCGAACGCTTCGTGCGGGCCATGCGCATCCAGAACGAGAGCCGCCGCAGAGGCCTGGCGATCGCGTCGAACCCGGTCTCGATGAATATGGTCTTTACCGGGAATCCGGGGACCGGCAAAACGACGGTGGCCCGGCTGCTGGGGCAGATCTATTACCAGATCGGCATGCTCAAGCGACCTGACGTGTTCGTGGAATGCGTGCGGGCGGACCTGGTGGGACGGTATCAGGGCGAGACTGCGGTCAAGGTGAAGGATACGGTCCGCCGGGCGCTGGGCGGCGTGCTGTTCATCGACGAAGCGTATTCCCTGGTTTCCGGGGACGGAGACACCTTCGGGCTGGAGGCCGTGAATACGCTCGTCAGCGAGATCGAGAACAACCGGGAGAACCTCGCGGTCATCCTGGCCGGTTATACGAAAGAGATGGAAGCGTTTCTGGACAGCAATCCGGGGCTTCGGAGCCGGCTCCCGAAAGTGGTCGAGTTCCCGGATTATACGGAGGCGGAACTGGAACAGATCCTGGAAAAGGATCTGACCGGACGGGGCTACCGGATCGCCTTTGACCGGGAGACGGCGCTGGAGCGGATCCGCGAGGGGCTGCGGCAGAAAGATTTCGGAAACGCCCGCGGGGTGCGCAACCTCTGCGGCCGCATCATCGAATGCCAGAACGAACGAATCAACGAGTCCGAGCTGTCCGAACTCAGCGACGAGAGCATCGTGACGATCACCGAAGAAGACGTGCGGCGGGCCGGACGCTGAACGTTCGATGGGGTCAGGCTGCACTGATAGCGGAAGGAAGCGTTCCAATGGGAAGGAAAAATATGTACGATCATAAACGGACGGCCGGTAAAGGCCGGTCCATCACATGGCTGACCGGTCTCGCGTCCGCCGCGGCCGGGCTGGAGCTGTGGGCCCTGATGCCGGGGCATGCATCGCGGGAACAGCGGGAACCGTTCGACGGCCTTTACGCCGCGCACCGCGGCCTGCATGAGATCGAGGCGGGCGTGCCCGAAAACTCGCTGCCAGCCTTTGAAGCGGCCTGCGCGGCGGGCTACGGGATCGAGCTGGACGTGCAGCTCTCCCGGGACGGACAGGTCGTGGTCTTCCATGACGACACGCTGGACCGCGTCTGCGGCGTGGAGGGCCGTGTGGACAGCTATGATCTGGCTGAGCTGCAGCAGATGCGGCTGTGCGGGACCGGCGAGACGATTCCGCTCTTTACGCAGGTCCTCGATGTGACGGACGGCCGGGCTCCGCTGATCGTGGAACTTAAAGCCGGGCCGCGCTGGAAGGAACTGTGTCAAAAGACGCTGGACCTGCTCCTGGCACGGCGCGGGCCGTACTGCGTGGAGAGTTTCGATCCGCGGATCGTGGCCTGGTTCCGTTTCCACGCACCTCATATGATGCGCGGACAGCTCTTGCAGCGTCCGGAGGATTATCGGCCGGACGTTCCGCGGATCCTGCGGTGCCTGCAGGGATGGGGGCTGCTCACATGGACGGCGCGCCCGCAGTTCATCGCCTATAAACTGGGCAAGATCCCGCGGACCGTGCGCCTGATCCACCGCCTCGGCGCGATGCGGGTCTGCTGGACCAGCCGGGAGCCGGGACAGGAGAGCGGGCAGGATACCGTGATCTTCGAGAAGTACCGTCCGGCCACGCATTTCCGGTGAGAGGAAAGGTGCACGGACAGTGCTTTTGAATGATGCGCCGGACAGGGGGCACATTTCAGTATATTACTGTTACAACTTGATACGAGTTTTCCTGGCGGATGCACCGGCAATGCCGCATCAGCCGCCGCATAGGTAACAGCCAGGCGGGCCCCGCGTCACATGACGCGAGGCCCGCTCGCATTTTTCCCTGACCCGCCCGCTTTTTGATCCCGCAATCGTCAAAAAATCAAAAAAACTTTTGAAATTACCACAAATACATTGACTTGTTGATTTTTCTGTTGACTCCGGCCTGCTAGAATGAAGTCAGAAACAAGGAAATACCGGTTCTGCACATAAGGCAAAGGAGAGCAAAC
>CACXFD010000225.1 GCA_902766845.1 uncultured Lachnospiraceae bacterium
ATTCGTCGCTTTCCACGACCATCACATAGCTGCTGCCGGCCACGGTCACGGTGAAATACAGGTCGTCGCCGTCTTCGCCGGAGCCGTTGTATTTGTACAGGAAGGGCTGATCCTCATCGTCCGCGTCCTTGGTGGCGGTCACCTGCGCGGACCTGATGCCGATGCGGCGGTTGACCGCGGCCTTGAGCTCTTCCTCTTTCCCGAGCAGTTTCGTGACGTTGAACGGCTCATTCAGATAGGTGCCTTCCATCGGCACGAACTTGCCGTCGCTGATCTCGACCTGGCCGTTCCATTCCGTTTTCAGGCCGGTCACGCGGATCTTCTGCCCGCCCTGCATGTTCGCGGCTTCTTCTGCCGTGCAGTTCATGCGGAAAATGAAGTAGGCGGCGTCCCCGTCCGCCAGGAACAGGTTTACGAATCCGTTGTCGGCGTTGAAGGCGGCCTGCTGGATATAGCCTTCGACGGTCACTCCGGAATCGTCGGCCGCCGCCACGTATTCGTCATAGGTCATGACGCCTTCCGGCTTGGTTCCCGCGGGAGCCGCCTTCAGGCCGCAGACATGAGGCTGCGGGCCTTCATACCAGTACAGGAACGATTCCAGGTCCAGCATCTGGTCGATCTCAAGGGCCTGCACGGCCTTGTAAAGATCCGTGTCCGGATCGAATTCATCGGATTCCACCACAAAGGTGAGGGTCCGGCCGCCGAACGCCGCGCGGAAATACAGGTCGTCGCCTTCCGAGCCGGCGCCGTTCCACCCGTACAGGAACGGGGCAAATCCGCCGTCCTCCGTGGTGCTGGCCACGACGTAGCCGTCGGAAAAGCTCACGCGCCGGTTCATCTGCTCTTTCAGGGCCGCCTCATCGGTCATGGCCGTCAGATCGACCGCCTTCGGGGAAACGCCCTCCTGATCCTTCAGGATCTCATATTCGCCGTCGGTGATCTCGATCTCGCCGCTCCATTCGGTCTTGAAGCCCTTCACCTGCAGCACGGTGCCTTCCTTGATGGATTTGGAATCCTTGCGGCTGACCGTCATCTGATAGACGTAATAGGCGCCGTCCTCATCCGCCAGAAAGATATTGGCGGTTTTTTCTTTGGTATTGTATGCCATCAGCTGCACGGTGCCCTGAATGATGACTTCACTGTCCAGCGGCGCTTCCGCGTATTCCTGGTATGTCAGGAGTCTGGGGCCCGGCGCTTCGGTAGGCGCCTCGGTGGTCGGCTCCGTGGTGGGGGGCTCTGTCGTGGGAGCCTCGGTCGTGGGGGCCTCGGTGGTGGGCGCTTCGGTCGTCGGGGCCTCGGTGGCCTCCGTGACAGGCGCTTCCGTGGCAGGCGCTTCGGTCGGAGCCGCGGTGGGCGGTTCCTGACTGCCGCAGGATGCCAGCGAGAGCACCATGGTCAGTGACAATAATATAGCCAACAGTTTCTTCATGATTGGTCTCCTTTGCTGAAGGAAGGCAGGGCCGGAGCCCGCTTCCCGGCTTTGTAACCATTCTATTATAGTGAAACTTTGTGAAAAATCAATGTTTTTGCGTCTTCGCCCGGACGCTCACACCTCTTTTTTCTTCCGTTCCCGGATCACGCCGAACAGATACGCGCCGCCGATCAGGACCCAGGAAACCGCCAGAGCCCCCAGCAGGAAGCGGGCGGTGCCCGGCAGCGGTTCCGGCTGCGGAGCGGCCTGCGTCCCGGGCTCTTCCGTGGGCAGCGGCTCCGTCACGGCCGCGGGATCGGGGTTTTCCCCCATGCTTTCAGAAGGCGCTTCCCCGGAGGGCGCGGGCGCGGCCGGATCTTCCGGCAGCAATTCGATCTCGTCCAGCTTGTACAGGCGCGTCACCTCGCCGAACACACTCTGCAGATAGGCCTCATCCAGCGCGGTCCCGTCCGCGTTCAGCTTCACCTGACGGCGGCGCGTTCCCTTGGCCACGGTCTCGATCATGGCGCCCGCCGCGTCACGCACGGAGGCGGAGCCCGCGAATACCGGCGTGATGAACGTGTCATCCATATGATCCATCACCATGCGGGACGCCGCGATCTTCACGTCGTAATAGGTCTTGTTGTCCTCGCCGGCCCGGCTTAAATAATCCTGATAGGCCGCGGAATCCTGCGCCTTGTGCGTGACGGGCACGTACCCTTCGGTCTGCGCGTACGCCACCTGCACCTCGTTGGAGAGCAGGTACTGCGCGAACAGCCAGGCGGCCAGCTCCTCCTGCTTGTCCTCCTTGCTGAACAGGCACAGCGAGGGCCCCTGGGAGATCATCTGCACATGATCGGGATCAAACTGCGGCACCGGCCGGACCACGGTCTCGAACTGCACCACGTCGCTGGCATGGATATCCAGAAGCGGCGCGTTGGAGCCGATCCAGGTGGCGCCGGCCGTGGAGTCCACCGCGAAGAGGCAGCGGCCC
>CACXFD010000226.1 GCA_902766845.1 uncultured Lachnospiraceae bacterium
ACCCGGTCTGCCAGCTCCGTCACGCCCATCTTGCGCCGGGCCAGCATCACGTCCAGACTGATCTGCATCATGCCGCGCCTCCTTATACCGTCAGGTCCTGTTCTTCCTGCATCTGCGCGGCCTTGAACGTCAGGTGCGACAGCGCCGCGGCCGCGACCGCGATGGCCACCGCCACGAAGACGGCCAGGTGGCACATCAGGAAGATGCCCGGGTGGCTCATTCCGAGCAGTAAAAAGACCAGGTTCCCGGCCCAGAAATACGCGCCGTCCAGCGCGGCCAGCACCGAAACGGTGCGCAGCCGGCTTCCGTTCTCCCGCGAGAACGACCGGTCCGCGCCGATATCCTTCGCGATGCGCCAGACCATGAAGAGAGCCGCTGCCACCGGTACGGCCGTGCCCCACAAAAAGATCAGCCACGGCCAGAACGCATAAGCGAATTCCGGATAATCCTGCGCCATCCCGCGCCCGAAGGACGGCAGGAACCACAGATAGACCACCGCGGCGATCACGGACAGGCCGATCACGATCCAGCGGATCCAGCCCGCAAATTTCTTCTGTTCCATTTTCCCCCGCTTTCCCCGGCCCGCCGGCCGGCGCACTGTTTCTCCACTCGCCCGTGACCGGCCGGCCGATGCGGCGTTCCGCTTCCCGGCCATCCGGCACGTCATCTTTCCTCACATACCTGGAAGATGTAGAATTTCAGGTAAAACGATTCATCCGCGGCCCAGAGGATCGGATGATCCGGGGCCTGCGTGCGGTATTCCACCTGGCGCAGGCGCTTGTGCGCGCTGCGGGCCGCCTGCCCGATCACGCGCGCGAAGTTCTCCGCGTCCATGAAATGGCTGCACGAGCAGGTCGCGAGGTAACCGCCGTCCCGGACGAGCGCAAGGCCCTGCCGGTTGATCTCGCGGTAGCCCTTTTCCGCGCTCCGGACGGTCGCGCGGGACTTGGTGAACGCGGGCGGATCTAGGATCACGACGTCGTACTTCTCTCCGGCCTGCGCGAGGCGCGGCAGCTCATCGAAGACGTCCGCGGCCCTAAACGATACCGTCTCCTGCAGGCCGTTGCGGACCGCGTTGGCCCGCGCCTGTTCGACCGCATATTCCGAGATGTCCAGGCCCAGGACCTCCGACGCGCCGGCCAGGCCCGCGTTCAGCGCGAACGTGCCCATGTGTGTGAAGCAGTCCAGCACGCGCTTGCCGCGGCAGAGCCGCTGGATGGCCAGCCGGTTGTATTTCTGATCCAGGAAAAAGCCGGTCTTCTGTCCGTCCTTCACGTCCACCAGATAGCGGACGCCGTTCTCGGTGATCTCCACGTCCGTATCGAACGGCTCGCCGAGGAAGCCCTTGACCGGCGCCAGGCCTTCTTTTTTCCGCTCGCGCGATTCGCTGCGCTCATACACGCCGCGGATCCGGATCCCGTCCGCCGCGAGCACGTCCTTCAGCAGGCTCAGCAGCATCTCCTTGCGCTGGTCGATCCCGCGCGAGAGCGCCTCGAAGACCAGCACGTCTTCATATTTATCCACGGTCAGCCCGGGCAGGAAGTCCGCCTCGCCGAACACGACGCGGCAGGACGAGGTGTCCACCGTATCCTTGCGGTAGTTCCAGGCGTCCTCCAGCCGTCCGCGCCAGAACGCCTCGTCGATCTCCTGATCGATGCGGCGCGTCAGCATCCGCACGCGGATCTTCGACGCGCTGTTATACAGGCCGCGGCCCATCGGATAGCCGTCAAAGTCCCGCACGAGGACGACGTCCCCGTCCGCCGGGCTTCCGGTCAGCGTGCCGATCTCGTTATCGAAGATCCAGGCCCCGCCGGCTTTGAGGAGCCGTCCCTCGCCCTGTTTGAGTGTGATCATGGCCAGGCTCATCTGCGTTTCCTTTCCGTTCTGTGTGTTTTCTCCGCGGTCTGCCGCTTTGCCCGTTCCCGCGGCTCTCTCCGCGTCCTCTGTCTTCCGGCGCCGGACCGTCCGCGGTCATCCGCGCCGCACGCCTTCCCCGTCAAAGGCGGGGATGAAGCTCTCCTTGGCCGCGCCGCCTTCCTGGATGAACCCGTTCTCCACGCCCAGGTCCAGCGCATAGCTGACCAGACTGTCGTATTCCCGACGCGTCACGGGGCGCCGCAGCTCCGGAAGGTCCGCGAGCGGGTCCCGGCCCATCTCCTGCGGTCCGGACGCCGGCATCGGCGTGTACTGGCTCATCAGGCTCAGCATCACGCGCTCCCCGTACGTCTCATGCACATACCGCACGGCCTCTTTGGCCTCTTTGACGTGCCCCGGCAGCAGCAGGTGCCGCACGATCACGCCGCGCTCCATGGCCCCGTCCGGTCCGAAGACCGGCTCCGGCTGCTGTCGAACCATCTCTGCGAGGGCCGCCCGCGCGACGTCCGGGTAATCCGGCGCGTTCGAATAGCGTGCCGCGGTCTCCGGCCGCATGTATTTCAGGTCCGTCAGATAGATATCGATCAGGCCGTCCAGCAGGGCGAGACACTCCGGCGACTGATATCCGCTGCAGTTCCAGACGGCCGGCACGGTCAGTCCCTGCGCCCGCGCGCTCTGCAGCGCCTGCGCGATCTGCGGGGCAAAATGGTCCCCGGTCACGAGGTTGATGTTCAGGGCGCCTTTCTCCTGCAGTTCCAGGAAGATCTCCGCGAGGCGTCCGTCCGATACCGGCACGCCGGCCCGGCCCCGGGACAGCTCCCGGTTCTGGCAGTAGACGCAGCCGAGACTGCAGCCCGCAAAGAAGACCGCGCCGGAGCCGGACGCGCGGCTCTCTCCCGCGGCGGCCGGTGCAGCCGGGGCGGCCGGGTCTTCGTCCTGCCGGACGTTCGCGGCGACCCCGGCCAGCTCCTCCGCTCCGGGATCCTGCGTTCCCGACAGGCACGGCTCCTCCCAGAAATGGAGGGCGGCCCGCCCCACCATGACCTCGGCCGCCTCATGGCAGACGCCGGCCTTCCCGGCGTTTCGCGCCGCGCCGCAGCGGCGCGGACAGAGACGGCATTCTTCAAGTTCGGTATGAATCAAGGCGTCTCCTTTCCGCGCGGTGTCCGATCCGCAGCCTGCGGCCTCAGCCGCATCATTCCGCTTTGGCCGCGTCACACGGCCCGACCGTATCATTCTGAGCATATTGTACTCGCATTTTTTCGTTTGTCAATCATTTTTTATCGTTTTTCGATAAATATTTATTGACAAAGGCAGCCGGCCGGAATGACCCGGCCGGCTGCCTTTGTCAAGCGGAAAGCGGCGCGGGCCGGGACTGGATTTTTTCGGGCAAAGCGTCTATACTGGTATCAGACTATCCCAAGGAGGTGCGCCCCATGAAACGGCGCTGCTGCCTCTTGCTCATCCTGCTTCTGCTGGCAGCCGCTGCGGCCGGCGCGGTCACGGGCTGCGGCCCGGCCGCTCCCGCACAGACCGCGGACGGCTCCCAGACACCGGCCTCTTCTCTCGAAGGGGACGGTCCTTCCGCGCGCCCGGAAAGCGATCCGGCTCCCGCGGAGACGGCTGCCCCCGAAGGTACGGACTCTCACGGGGGCACGGCTCCTTCTGAAACGGCGGGCTCCCGCACCGGCCGCGCCGGCGCCGGCATCGACCGGTATGAGCTGCCCGGGACGGAGCCGACCGCATCGTCGTCCTCTTCCGAAACCGGCACAGACCCGGCCAATGAAACGCCTGCGCAGCCCGTCACGGAGCCCGCCACACAGGCACCCGCCGAGCCTGCCACGCAGCCTGAAACGCAGGCCCCCCCCGAGCCCGAGACCATGCCGCCGCAGACCTTCACGGACACGCAGGCCACGGTCTACGCCACGGCCACGGTCCGCGTGCGCACCGAGCCCTGGAAAAACGGAGACATTCTGGCCACGCTCCATGCCGGAGACGAAGTCAAACGCCTGGCAGTCGGCGACGGCGGCTGGACCCGCATTTTCTGGCAGGACGCCGAGGCGTACGTCTCCTCCAAATATCTGTCCGAGGAAAAGCCCCCGGAGCCTGAGACGCAGGCCCCGGACAGCCACCCCGCTGCGTCGTATAACGTTGCGCAGCGCACGGACCAGTTCATCGTCGTCACGGCGGCCGGCCCCAACGAGACCGTCTGCCACCTGGCCATGTACCAGAAAACGGACGGGGCCTGGAAGACCCTGCTCGAGACGGACGGCCGCATCGGCTATCACGGCCTGTATAAAGAAAAAGAGGGGGACAACAAGACCCCCGTCGGCTGCTACAGCTTCATCAAGGCGTTCGGGCGCCTGCCGGATCCGGGCTGCGCTCTCGGCTACACGCAGGTAGACGATTCGCACCACTGGGTGGACGATCCCGAATCACAGTATTACAACCGGTTCGTGTCGACGAACGATCCCGCTGTCGAGCCCGACTGGAACTCGACCGAGCACCTGATCGACAAGAACCCGAGCTACAACTACTGCCTCGCGCTCAACTACAACTATCCGGAATGCACGCCCTACCGCGGCTGCGCGATCTTCCTGCACGGTTTTAATAACGATCACACGCCCACGCACGGCTGCATCGCGGTCTCCGAGGACTCGATGAAGTTCATCCTGACGCATGTAAAGAACGGCTGCCGCATCGTGATCGGGGAGCCCTCCCAGGTGACCGGGTACTGAAGAGACCGGACACAGCCTCTCCTGCCCTTTGTGCGGCAGAAAGCGCACGGTGTCCCGGAATGAATCGCAGAGGCCGCCGCCCCGGACACGGTCCGGTGCGGCGGCCTCTGCTGTCTACCATCGCACTGTTTTTACTGTGCCAATAAGCCGGCCCGCGCATGCGGGCCGGCCCCGTTTCCTTACTTCAGCCCGGTCCCGTACAGGATCTGCGCGAGCTCGGATTCCTTGTCCAGCAGGATCGTCTTGTTCCCGCCGGTCAGGGACACCTTCAGCGCGTCCAGGCTCCGGATGAAGTTGTAGAAATCCGCCTTATCGGGCGTATTGTAGGCTTCCTGCAGCATGCGCATGTATTCTGCCTCGCCCTCGGCCTGCGTGATGGCCGCCTGACGCTTGGCCTCGGCCGTCATGACCGTCACCTCGCGGTCGGTCTCGTTGCGGATCTTCTGGGCCTCGGCCTCGCCCTGCGCCCGGTAGGACGCGGCGATGTTCTGGCGCTCGGAGATCATGCGCTCGTACACGGCTTCCTTGTTATCCTCGGGCAGGTCCAGAGCCTTGATCTCCGCGAGGATGATCTCGAGGCCGTAGGAAGCGATGTCACTGTTGGCCTCCGACGTCACGAGGCTCGTCAGGGACTCGCCGCGGGCTTCGATGACCTCGTCCTGCGACATCGACGAGATCGCGTTCTTGGTGGCGTTGTACACAGCCGCCTCGATGCGCTCTTCGGCGCGGTTCTGCACCGCGTTCAGGCTCTGGATGTAGAGCGTCGGGTTCGTGACATGCCACAGCACGTAGCTGTCCGCGATCATGCTCTTTTTATCCCGCGTGATCACGTCCGAAGCCTGCATGTCATAGATCACGGTCTTGGCCGAGATGCGCTGGATGGACTGGATGAACGGGACCTTGAGCCGCAGGCCCGGGGTGTCCTGCACGCTGACGATGCGTCCGAACTGGCGCACCGCCACATATTCCTTCGGGTGGACCGTATAGAGCGATCCGACCAGCACGACCACGGCCGCAGCCGCGATCAGAAATCCTATCGTTTTGGCGATCGTCTTTTTCATGTCACTCTCCGATCTGCTGCCCGTCGGCAGCCGGTGCGGTCTGGGTAAAGCTCTCGACCGGATACATCGTCTGGGTGTTCCCGTCGGTGATGATGACCTTCAGATCCGGCAGGACGTCTTCCATGGTCTCATAGAAGATGCGCTGCTTCGTGATCAGCGGGTTCTGCGCGTACTGCTCATACATCGCGTTGAACCGCGCCACCTGGCCTTCCGCCTCCGCGATACGCGCGGCCTTCTGCGCTTCGGCCAGCTGCGTGATCTTATCCGCGGACGCCTCCGCGGCCGGGATCTGTTCGTTGCGGTACTTGTTCGCGTTGTTCACGGCCGTATCCTTGCCCTGCTTGGCGGTCTCGACGGCCTTGAACGCCTGCACGATCTCATCGGTCGGGGGCTCGGCGTCCTGCACCTGGATGTTCACGATCTGCAGGCCGATGTCCTGCTCCGCGAGCTCCTTCGTGATCTTCTCCTTCACGTCGGCCTGAATCTGGGTCTTGCCGGTGGTCATCGCGTCGTCCACGTTATAATCGATGATCGTGGACCGGATGCAGGCCAGCGTGATGTTCTTGAGCACCTGCTCCGGCTCGGTCGAATTATAGATGTAGGCGACCGGATCGTTCACCTTGTATTCCAGATAGAAGTCGATGTCGATGAAGTTGAAGTCCTTGGTGATCATGATGCCGTCTTCCCCGCTGGTCGGGATGTTCTGGCCGCTGCCCGGGATCGAATAGCCGATGCCGGTGCCGTGCGTGGTCATGTCCACGAACTCCACCTGCTGGATATACGGGATCTTGAAATACAGTCCCGCGGAGTCCGTGCGGATCACGTTCCCGAACATGGTCACCACCGCGTTCTCCTGCTCGGAGACCCGGTAAAAGCTGCCCATGCAGGAGACGATGATGAACAGCGCCAGCACGATCACGACGCCGAGCTTCCCGCTCTTCTTCAGCGACTCCCTCCAGTTCTTCTTTTCCTGCATATTCCCTCCTTTTGCCGGTCAGAGCATCTGCCTGTCGGGACGCGCCTGCGGCGCAGCTCTCCGGCTTTGTGACTATCATACCAAATATTTATGAAAAATAAACCCCTATCCGCGCGGGATAGGGATCTTTAATTCGCCTGAGCGGGCAAAAGACCGTCCGCCAAGGCGCTGCGGACGGTCCTTTCCTTTATGAGTGTTTTCCGAGTGTTTTCCGGATCGCTCAGCCGAGTATCTTCAGCGCCCCGGTCGGGCAGGCCTCGGCGCACTTTTTGCAGTCCGCGCAGCGGGCGATGGTCTCCGGCGTATCGAACTCGGGCCGGATCACGGTCGCAAAGCCGCGGTCCACGAGGCCCAGGATCCCCGCGCCGACCTCCTCGGAGCAGACGCGCACGCAGAGGTTGCAGAGCACGCACTTGCCCTGGTCGCGCTCGATGACGCCGAGCTTCTTCTCGGTAAAGCGGGGATGCTTCTCGCCGGCCAGCCGCGCCGGCTCCAGGATCTCCTCGCGCTGCGAGAAGCGGATCAGCCTGCAGTCCTGATAATCATGGCAGCCGCACTCGAGGCACCGGGCCGCTTCACGGCGCGCCTGCTCCTCGGTAAAGCCGCAGTTGACCTGCGCAAAGTCCGTACGGCGCTCCGCGGCCGGACGCACCGGCATCTTCGCGCGCGGCGCGCTCTCCCACTTCGAAAAGTCGATATCCTCGGGCTTTCTCTCGGATACGAACGGCTTCTTGTACGGGACCTCATGACCGGCCAGCCAGCTGTCGATCACGTCGGCCGCCTTTCCGGCCTCGCCGATGGCCTCGATCGCGATCGACGCGCCGCGGTTGGTCGCGTCGCCGACAGCGAAGACGTCCGGCAGGTTCGTGCGGAACGTGGATTCGTCCGCCATGATCGTGCCGCGCTTCGTCTTTTCGACCGCGTCAAAGCCGGTCACATCGGCGTACTGGCCGATGGCCGCGATCACGCTGTCCAGCTCCACGGTCTCGAACGCTCCCTCCACGGGCACCGGACGGCGCCGTCCGGACGCGTCGGGCTCGCCGAGCTCCATCCGCTGCAGCTTCATCTCCTTCACGTGCCCGTCCTCGCCGCGGATCTCGGCCGGCGCGCACAGGAACTTGAACTGCACGCCCTCCTCGCGGGCCTCCGCGATCTCGATTTCCTCTGCGGGCATCTCGGCCTCGGTGCGGCGGTAGATCACGTAGACGTTCTCCGCTCCCAGACGCACGGCCGTACGGCAGGCGTCCATCGCGGTGTTGCCGCCGCCCACGATCGCGACGTTCTTTCCGATCGGGACCGGATCGCCTTCGATGACGCTGCGCAAAAAGTCGATGCCGCCGTACACGCCCGTAAGGTCTTCACCGGGACAGCGCATGGCGCTGGAGGTCCAGGCGCCGACCGCGATCACGGTCGCGTCATGGCGCGCGCGGAAGTCTTCGAAGCTCTCCTCGCGGCCGATCTTATAGTTCGGGACCAGCTTCACGCCCATCTCGGCGATCGAATCGATCTCCTTCTGCAGGATGCCGTCCTTGGGCAGACGGTATTCGGGAATGCCGTAGCGCAGCATGCCGCCCATATGCGGCATCTGGTCGTAGACGGTCACGTCATGGCCCTTTTTGCGCAGGAAATACGCCGCGGTCAGGCCGCCCGGGCCGCCGCCGATGACGCCGATCTTCTTTCCGGTCTCCGGCGCCACTTCAGGCATGAACTTCTTGCCGGAGAACAGGTCGTTGTCCGCCGCGAAGTACTTGAGGTATGCGATCGAGATCGGCTCCTCCACATACTGGCGCCGGCAGGCCTTCTCGCACGGATGCGGGCAGACGCGGCCGATGCTGGCCGGCAGCGGCAGGTGCTCCTTGATGATCTTCACGGCCTCGGTATCGTTCCCGAGGGCGATCTGCTTGACGTAGGCCTGGCAGTCGGTGCCGGCCGGGCAATTCAGCTTGCACGGGCCCAGGCAGTCGCCTTCGTGGTCGCTCATCAGCAGCTCGAACGCGATGCGCCGCGCCTTTTTGACGCGGGGCGTATCGGTATGGTAGACCGCGCCGTCTCTGGCCTCGGTCGCGCAGGAGCGCATCAGCTTCGGCATGCCCTCGCCTTCCACGAGGCAGACGCCGCAGGCGCCGTAGATCTTGACGCGCTCGTCATAACAGAGGGTCGGGATCTCGATCCCGTTCTTTCGCGCGATCTGAAGGATGGTCTCACCGGCCTGGCCGGTGACCTGCCGTCCGTCGATCGTAACCGTGATCTGACTCATGCTGTCCATCCTCCTTTCTCACTCGACCGTGATCGCGCCGAAGCGGCACGACGCGTAGCACTGACCGCAGCGGATGCAGTCCGCCTGGCGGATCGTATGCGGCTGCTTGACGGTCCCGTCGATGGCCTTTGCCGGGCAGGACCGCGCGCAGCGCGTGCAGCCGATGCACTTGTCCGCGTGGATCTCATAATGCAGCAGGGCCGTACATTCATGCGCCGGACACTTCTTGTCGCGGATGTGGGCCTCGTATTCATGGCGGAAATAGCGGATCGTCGTCAGGACCGGGTTCGGGGCCGTCTGGCCCAAACCGCAGAGCGCGCCGTCCTTGACAGACGTACAGAGCTCCTCGAGCAGCTCGATATCGCCTTCGCGGCCCTCGCCCTTCGTGATCCGGGTCAGGATCTCGTAGAGCCGCTTGGTGCCGATGCGGCAGTGCACGCACTTGCCGCAGGATTCCTTGGTCGTGAAATCCAGGAAGAACCGGGCCATGCCGACCATGCAGGTGGTCTCGTCCATGACGACCATGCCGCCCGATCCCATGATGGCCCCGGTGGCCGCGAGCGCCTTGTAATCGATGACCGTGTCGAACAGTTCATACGGGATGCAGCCGCCGGACGGACCGCCCAGCTGCACGGCCTTGCAGGCCCTGCCGTCCCGGATGCCGCCGCCGATGTCGAAGATGACCTCGCGCAGCGTCTTGCCCATCGGGACCTCCACGAGGCCGCCGCGCACGATCTTGCCGGTCAGCGCGAAGACCTTGGTGCCCTTGCTGTTCTCGGTGCCCATGGCCGCGTAGGCCTCGCCGCCGTGCGTCAGGATCCACGGCACGTTCGCGTAGGTCTCGACGTTGTTGATGTTGGACGGCTTCATCCAGTAGCCGGCCTGCGCCGGGAAGGGCGGCTTCAGGCGCGGCATGCCGCGCTTGCCCTCGAGCGA
>CACXFD010000227.1 GCA_902766845.1 uncultured Lachnospiraceae bacterium
GCGGGCCGGGGCCGCCGCGTCCGCGGCGTCCCCTCTCTCCTCACAGCGTCCTGCGCCTCCGGTTTACAGACCGGTATGCTCCTTGATGTACTTGCGGGCCTTGATCGCGTACTCCAGCGGATCCGCCTTGGCCGGATCCTGCTCGGCCTCGACCAGCAGCCAGCCTTCATAACCGGCGTTCGCCAGCACTTCGAAGACCGGATCGAAGTCCACGTCGCCGTCTCCGGGGACCGTGAAGGCGCCGCGGCGGACGCAGTCCAGGAAGCTCCAGCCTTCCTTCTTCGCCTGCTCCACGACCGGCAGGCGCATATCCTTCAGATGGACATGGCCGATGCGGTCCGAATACTTCTTCAGCATGGCCAGCGGATCTTCGCCCGCAAACGTGAAGTGGCCGGTATCGTAGCAAAGGAAAACGTTTTCGGGATCCGTGTTCGCCATCATGCGGTCCGTTTCTTCCGCGGTCTGCACGACCGTTCCCATATGATGGTGATAGCAGAGCTTGAAGCCGCGCTCGGTGGCGACCTTGCCCAGGCGGTTCAGGCCGTCGCAGAAGCGGGCCCACTGCTCATCGTCCATGACGGGCTTGTGGCCGCCGGTCAGGATCGGGACATCGGTCTTTCCCTGGATGGAACCGGTCTGCTCGCTGACGTTGATGCGGTTGGTGCCGAGCGAAGCCAGGAAGTCCAGTTCCGCGATGAAGTCGCGCTCCACTTCCTCATACGGCTTGCTGAGCAGGAACGACGAGAACCAGCGGCTCGCGATGCGCATGCCGCGCAGGTCGAGCTGCCGCTTCAGTTCCTTCGCGTCCGAAGGGAACTTGTTTCCGATCTCGCAGCCGGTAAAGCCGGCGAGAGCCATCTCGCTGACGGTCTGCTTGAAATTGTTTTCCGATCCGAGTTCGGGCATATCATCGTTGCACCAGCCGATCGGAGCGATGCCGAGACACACCTTGGTTTCATCGAACATAGCCAGATTCCTCCCTCTTTTTTGAATCCCTACCCTAATTTAGGGACAAGCTTTTTGCGGCATGATTGTATCATTGCAAAAAGTGTTTGTCAAATACTTTGTAAAAGAAACAAAAAAGAGCAAAAAAATTGTTATTTTCGCACGAACCAGCCAAAGAAGTTGACAAACTTGCTCCAATCGCCTATAGTATGGACAACAAACCGGAGATGAAAGGAGGCCCTTTATGCGCAGCAGCCGTCGTAAGGAGATCGCAGCCTATATCGCGCGCAACCGCTCTGCCACGATCCATGAGCTGTGCGAGGTCTTTGACGTTTCCGTCAACACGATCCGCGCCGATCTGGCGTTCCTGACGAGCACCGGCACCGTGGAAAAAGTCTACGGGGGCGTGCGCTCCGTGCCCCAGATGGAAGTCGCGCTGTTCGCGCAGCGCACCGGCCTCCATCCGCAGGCCAAGCGCTCGATCGCGATGGCCGCGGCCCGCATGATCCGGGACGGGGACACGCTCTTCATCGACGCGGGCACCACGACCATGCACCTGTTCGACATGATCGCGCCGGACGTGCATGTCTCGGTCGTGACCGGAAACCTGTACCTGATCTCGCAGGCCTACACCCGCCAGAACATCGATCTGATCGTGCTGCCCGGGAGCCTGAACCGCCGCACCAATTCCGTGGCGGACGTCAGTACGCTCGAGTTTCTGAACCGGTATCACTTCTCGACCGCGCTGATGGGGGCCACCGGCCTGTCCACGGACGGAAAGCTCAACGTATCGTCCTATCTCGAGTATGAGATCAAGCGCACCGCCGTCCAGCAGAGCGACCGGCGCATCCTTCTGTGCGACGCCGGCAAATACGGCAGCAACGGTTTGATGAGCTATGCCACGCTGCATGATTTCGAAGAGGCCGTCACGGACGCGTCCTGTCCCGACGAGCTCCGCCTGCTCTGTCAGGACTGCGGCACGCACCTGACCGTGGCCTCCCCGGACAAGACCGGACGCCTGTAACGGACGCGCCCCGCAGCTAAGGGGCAGAAAGGAAATGAATGTATAAGATCGAGACTCACCTTCACACCACCCATGTCAGCAAATGCGGCCGGCTGACCGCTCAGGAGCAGATCGCCGGCTATAAGGCCGCCGGCTACAGCGCCATCATCGTAACGGACCATTACAACCGGATCACCTTCGATTACCTCGGGATCGATCCGGCGTCCCATACGGACCGTGTCGGCGCATTCCTGGACGGCTACAAGCGCATGAAGGAAGAAGGGGAAAAGAACGGGATCCGCGTTTTCAAGGGCGCGGAGCTCCGCTTCGACGAGAGCGAGAACGATTACCTGTTCTACGGCTGGAACAACGAGCTCCTCGCGAACCCCGAGGAGGTCTTCCGCATGGGCATCGCGGAATTCTCCAAGATCGCCCGCGCGCAGGGCGCGCTGATCGTGCAGGCCCATCCGTACCGGCACGGCTGCACGCCGGCCATCGCCTGCTACCTGGACGGTGTCGAGGTCATCAACGGGAACCCCCGCCACAACAGCCGGAACGATCGCGCGGCGGAATACGCGGCGGAATTCGGGCTCGTGACCACGGCCGGTTCCGACTGCCACCGCACCGAGGACATCGGCCGGGCCGGTCTGCTGGCAAACAGCCTTCCGAGCGACTCGATGCAGATGTCGCGGCTGATCCGCTCCCGCAATTACGAACTGTTCGGCGACCCGGCCTTCCACGGCGGCGACGGCGCGCCGAACCACCCGTCGGACCACTGAGTTCCTGTCCTGTTCTGTCCGGTTCGGTCCTGTCCGGTCCGGTCGGAAAAAGAGCCGGGCGGCGTCCCTTTCGGACGCCGCCCGGCTCCTTCTTTTTCGGCCGCCGCGCGTCAGATGTTCTTTTTGATCCGCAGGATGTTCTGTCCGCCGCGGTATTCGTAGCTGACGTCGTCCATGGTCTTTTTGACCAGGAAGACGCCGAGTCCTCCGACCGGACGGTCCTCCGCGTCCAGCGTGATGTCCGGATCCTCCGCGGCCAGCGGGTCATAGGGCTTGCCGTGGTCGATGAACGTGATGATCACGGCCATCGGGTCCTCTTCCACTTCCACGCGCACCGTGGCCGGACCGGTCTCCGGATCATAGGCGTACATGGCGATATTCCCGAACAGCTCGTCGATCGCGATATCGATCTGGGTCTGGATCCGCAGCGGGCAGTCCAGCGCCTCCAGCTCTTCGTTCACAAAATCCGTGACGGCCCCGATGTTTCCGACCGTCGCTTCGATCGTCAGTTCCTTCACGTCTTTCTCCTCCTTTTCCGGCTCCGCCGGCCCGCTTCCGAAGTACTGAACGCAAAGCATCGTGATGTCATCGAACTGCGGCGCGTCTCCCGCGAACGCGCGGAGCCGCTCCTCCATCCGCTCCAGCAGTTCCTGCGGCGACGCGTCCGGATACCGGTTCACCGTCTCCAGCAGCCGGTCCATGCCGAACAGCTCGCCCGCCTCGTTCGAGGCCTCCGCCACGCCGTCCGTGTACACGAACAGCCGGGTCCCGGGCTCCATCTGAAGCGTGTATTCATGGTATTCCATATCCGGCAGACCGCCGAGCACGAAGCCATGGCGGTCATGACAGATCCGGAACGCACCGTCCTCCTGCTGCTGCAGCAGCGGATACTCATGGCCGGCATTGGCCGCGGTCAGGGTACCGGTCTTCAGGTCCAGCACGCCCAGCCAGACCGTCACGAACATCTCCTCGCGGTTTCCGGCGCAGATCTGGCGGTTCACGCGGTCCAGCACCTGCGCGGGCGAAAGTCCGAGCGCGGCCTGATTCTGGATCAGGATCTTGGAAGCCATCATGAACAGCGCGGCCGGAACGCCCTTGCCGGACACGTCCGCGATCACGAGTCCCAGATGGTCCTCGTCGATCAGGAAGAAATCATAAAAGTCTCCGCCCACTTCCTTGGCCGGCTTCATGACTCCGTAGATATCGAAATCCTTCCGGTCCGGAAACGCCGGAAAGATGCCCGGCAGCATGGCCAGCTGGATGCGCGTCGCGAGCGAGAGCTCCGTCCCGATGCGCTCCTTTTCCGCGGTCACGCGCGTCAGGTCCTCTTCCACTTCCTGCAGGCCCTGCTCCATGTCCGCCATCACGAGGTTCAGGTTCTCGACCTCGTCCCCGGTGCGGATATTCAGGACCGAAAAATGATCCGCGGCGCCGCGTCCGGCTCTGCGGTCCTTCACATAGTCCTGCGCGGCCTGCGCGATCGCGTTGATCGGCTGCACGAGGGTCTTTTTCATATGGCGCGTCATGAAGTAGCCGGCCAGCAGCATCATCACGAGGATCCCGATCAGATACTGCAGGGCAAACGTCTTCATGCCGCCCGCGACGCTTGCGAGCGAGACATCGGACAGCACGAACGCGAAGACCTGTCCGTCCGCGCCCCGGAGCGGCACGCCGCTCGTGCACAGCC
>CACXFD010000228.1 GCA_902766845.1 uncultured Lachnospiraceae bacterium
GCCCAGGTCCAGCAGCTGGCCGTAATGCAGGTTCAGGTCCAGCAGGTCGCCGCGGATGTCGTTGAGCCGCGCGAGAGCAGGCTCCGTATCGCCGGCCAGGATCTCGTCCTCCAGCTTTTCGAGCGTCTGCTCCAGCTTCTCCAGCCGCGCCAGGTCCGGCGCGATGATCTGCTCCAGGAAATCGTACAGGAAGCGCTCCAGCCCGGGCATGCGCCAGCGCCGGCTGTCCGCCACGGCCCGGATAATGGCTTCCGCCAGGCCCCCTTCATCAATAAAAACGACCCCTCTTTCATCCAGCGCGAACGCGAATGCGCCGGACAGGTGCTCCGACTGCCCCACGGCGGGGATCGCGATGCTGCCCGTCAGCGAATCGTAATTGACCTCCACGCGGGTCTGCGCCAGCACCGGCAGGTCCGCCTCCATATCGATGCCCATCGCGAACCGCTCCCGCTCCCGGCGCCACTCATCCGGCGTCAGGACCGCCACATAGGGTGCATCCGCGTCCGCGATGTCATCCGCGGTGCAGCTTACCAGGGTCTCCCGGATCAGATAATAATTCATAAGCCATTCCTTCCCCGGCTGTCCGCGCCGCGGGTCTTTCCGTCAGAATTCATATTCCGGATAGTCATAGATCTTGAAATCATAGGTCTCCAGTCCCTTGGAGGCGTAGGCCGGCAGGGTCAGGAAGCGCCGGGAGGCAAGGTCCAGGTTGTCCAGCCCCTCTTCGGGACAGGAGAGGAGGTCAGGACGCAGGCCGTTCTGATCGCACTCCACCAGGCAGGGGTGAAGCAGGAGCGTCAGGTCCTTGTGGCGTCCGGCGTTTCTGCCGTCCGGGAGCCGGCCGATGTAGGCAGCTTCCTCGGAGAGCGTAGGGCAGCGGAAGCCTTCCGTGCGCATGAAGGCGCACCAGCGGCGGTGCTCCAGCCAGGCCAGCCGGTGGAAAACGGCCGGGAATTCGGCTTCCGAAGCTTTGAGGAGGCTGCGGACCTCGGACAGGGGCGCTCCGCTCAGGAACGCGCCGGCGGCGAGGACAGCCTGATGGCAGTGCTCCAGATAAGTGCGGATCCCGGAAAGAGTCTCAGGACCCGGCCGGCAGGAGGATAAAGCCTGCAGGGAAGCGTAGTCGGCTTCGGCGCTTTCTGTCAGGCGGCTGAGCCGGTCTGCTGCTTCCGTACGGGGCTCCGGCTCCGCCCCGGTCTTCTCGAGCAGGGAACGGATCCCGCTGACCAGACTTAAGAAACGGCACATTTTCAGATAGAGCTCCGTGGGCGTTTCCGCGCGGTCCGCTGCGGAAAGACCCAGAGAAGCGGCTTTATACTGCGTATGGATCGCCCGGGCTACGTTGGCCCAGTAGGCATAAGGATCCTCTTCGATTTTTTTGCTCCGGCTCAGGCCCGCGGCAATCCGCTGTTCGTACATATCCCGGATCTTTTCGGCGCGGTCCCGGACTTCTTCCAGCAGGACGGTCCGGATATCGAAGGAAGAGCGCATGGACCCGAAGGGGATGATGTCCACGCGGCCGAAGCCGGCTTCTTCCATCTGCTGCAGGGCGGCGTTCATCTCGTCGTTCCATATCGCGCAGGCGATCGGGACCCGGACGCCGGAGGGTCTGACGGCGGTGCTTTTGACCGTAACGGTCCGGCCGATCTGCTCCGCGGTCTCCATATTTCTGCGGTCCGATCCCAGGGCGACGACAAAATAGTCGAAATCGGCCAGGCGTCCGTTCTGCGGTGCGGGCCGCTCCGCCGTCAGGATCTGCTCCAGTCCGTCCCGGTATACGTCGCTTTGAATATACTCGTAACTGAAGTAGCAGTCCGCCGTGCCCAGGCGCGGGCCGATCTCCAGCAGTTTCGGATCCGGAGTCTGCGCGGACATGCGGAGGATCTCGCTGCTGACGTGATCGATGCGTTTTTCAAAGCTTGTCCGGTCTTCCTCGGAAATGACCGTGATCTTCAGACGGCGGTCCGCCATCTGCCCGCACCAGCAGGCGGACAGGAACATTTCCGTGCCGATCCGTCCGGAGCCGAAAATGGCAATGCGCAGCTCCTTGCTGTCTTCCGGAAGCGCCTCAAACAGCGGATGGGTCTTGATCAGCTGATAGACCTGGCTGCGGTAGCGGTTCACGGAAAACAGCGTGATCCGGCCGGGATCGCTTCCGCCCTCGGCGCGGATCCGATCGTTGATCCGGCTGCGGACGGACTTTTCCAGAAGGTTCCCGTAGTGGTCGTTGGCAAACACATAAATGGCATCGTTGCCCGCAAAGCGGGCCGTGTCCGTTTCCCGTGAAAGACTGCTGAGGACGTTCAGATTGCTGTCGTCCGAGCCGGTCAGGAAGAAAGTGCGGCCGGCGGCGGAGGGCTTCAGATTCAGCTCGGGCAGGCTGATGTCGGTCAGCAGCGCGCCCAGGCGGCGGGCCTGCTCCAGGGATTCCGGCGGGGCATCCGGCCCGGCATTGCAGAAGATCAGCAGCGCGTTTTTCAGTTTTTCGCGGCCGGGCCCGCATTGCCGGATGCTTTCCGCTAACGCGGCGGATTCCGGGCCGGATTCGGAAAAGCAGCAGATATGGCGCCTGGTAAACCGTGTGGACAGGAAGAGCTTCAGGCGCGGGAACAGGTTGGCGATGATCGTGAGCAGAACGGCGCCGCCGGATAAGGCGCAGGCCGCGTTCAGGACGGAAACGTAAAAAGCGTATGCACCGATCAGGAAGGGACTGTCTGTCAGGCGGGAGATCATCTCCTTCCCGGCGGACAGATATTCCGTGTATCCTTCATCCATCGTGAAGGACTGGAAGGAGTGCAGCAGGCTGTTGAAGCCTTCTTCCACGACGCCCAGGAGACCGTACTCCATCAGGCCGCTCCGGCCCGTGGTATAGCGGATCATAAAGACCGCGAGCAGCAGGCACAGCAGAGCCGGAAGGCCTCTCTTTTCAAAAGGGAGACCGTTTCTGTTCAGCAGTCTTTTACAGCACAGGATCAGGATCCCGGCC
>CACXFD010000229.1 GCA_902766845.1 uncultured Lachnospiraceae bacterium
GGGCCGCCGCTCTCCCAAGCCTTGGCGGCCCGTTCCGATAAAACAAAACAAGTCCGGCCCCGACGTGATGTCGGGGCCGGATCTTTTCATCCGGGGCCGAATCTTTGCCTCCGCGGCCGGCCTGTGTTGACGGCCGGAGTCCGCCCGTACTATAATGGGACAGGTACAAAAATGGAGGCAGTTATGGCGACAGGCAAGGATTATCTTGAATATGTGCTGGAGCAGCTCTCCGGTCTTCCGGACGTCGGTTACCGTGCCATGATGGGGGAATACGTGCTCTATTATCGCGGCAAGGTGATCGGAGGGATCTATGACGACCGCCTTCTTTTGAAGCCGACGAAGGCGGCGGAGGAAAGGATGCCGGACGCGGAGCGCGACATTCCCTATGCGGGAGCAAAAGAGATGCTGGTAGCGGACGTCGACGACAGAGAGTCGCTGACTGCGCTGATCGAAGCCATGTATCCGGAGCTCCCGGAAGCAAAGAAGCGCGGCAGACAGCGGGGAACAGGATCGGGAAAAAAGATATGAAGACGATAAAAACAGAAGGGATCACCTGGATCGAACCCGTAGCCGGAGCCGCAGGAGACTGGTATTACGGCCTGGACGACGGACAGGGGGACCTGTATGAAGCCGAGGAGATCTTCCGCGCGGGAGGAAAGGTCAGCGGACGGACGTGCTGCCTGATCCATTACCCGGACGGGCAGGTGTTCGTACCGGTCCCGAAGAGAGAAGGGCATTACGGTGAAAGACCGGTCTGGCTGGACGGCGGGATCTTCATGATCGACGTGGACTTTGCGGACGGATCGATCCGCATCCTGCGGTTCGGCTGCGAGGATCATCATACCGAAGTATACGCCCGGATCCCGCTCGCATCGGTCCGGGACTGCTATAATCTGTCGCTGCAGACCGCGCCGCTGACGATGACGAGGCAGCGGGTGGGCACCAATGAATTTGAGATCGTGTGGCCGGAGCGGATCGCGTTTCCCATGGACGGCCACGATTCGTTCTTCCTGCGCGAGGGAGACAGGCTCTTCTTCAGCCGTTGGCACGAGGAAGGAGACGGACCCGCGTACAGGTACTGGGAGGAGACGGTGATCCGGGACCTGTCCGGAAAGGTCATCGAAACGTTCCCCGGGGACGTCAGGCGCATGCCGAACGGGGAACTGTGGTATCTGGGATAAAGGAGGATGACGGCGGTGCTTTTTTGCTTATGAAAAAACCTTTTCAGATTGCAATTTGATTGAAAATATGATATCTTTTCTGTAGTGGAACGGCTCATAGCCGCAGGTGACCGAAGCTGAGGGCCAGTCAGCTTTTCGGTCGCCTTTTTATTTGACTCTCCGATCATGCTCCTTGGATCGGACACCGAAGGTCCATGCGGAAGGATCCCACGGGAAGACCGGGGTAGGGATCCCGCCGTAGGACCCTGATGACGGTTCTTGCTGAAGCCCCCGCAGCTCTGCAGGCTGGTACATTTTTTCGCGGTTAAGGAGAGAAACGAATGAGAAAGAGAAGGACCCGGTTCCTCGCGCTGTGCCTGTGCGCTCTGATTCTGCTGAGCACTGCCTGCAGCGGCCGGGCCGCGCGGCCGGAGACCGGAAACGCCGGGACGGAGGAGAACGTGACCTACGCGCTCGACAAGGTCTCCTGCACGTTCCTCGAGGAGACCATGGACGTCACGCGGAACGTGATGGAGATCCCCGGCGGCATGGCGGAGCCCATGAAGATGAAGGTGGACTTCTCGTTCGGCCCCGAGAGGATGATCTACAAGATCCGTCAGATGAACGGCGCGGAGATCATCGAGATCGCGGAGTCGGATTCGTCGGAATTCAGTTTCATGGCGGATAAGCTGACGCCGGGCCTGCCGACGTATCTGACCGTGACGGACGGGGACGGAAAGATCCTGCTGTCCCGGGAACTGGCGATGCGCGTCCACAAGAGTCTGATGGCCCAGCGCGTGCCGGACAGCATCGGGGCGGAGTTCGGTTCCGGCTTCAAGATCTCGATGGACGATTTTGTGCCGGGCATGGCGCTGAACGTGCTGCCGTTCCTGATCCCGGTCACGGTCAAGACCTATGCGGACGGCGCGGTGCGCGTCGGCATCGGCTACAATTCATCAGATCAGGAATTCTGGGAGAAGGCGGCCTCCGGCCAGATGCCGGAGAAGGAACTGGGGGAAAAGCTCAAGAGCCTGTATGAGAAGGATTATCAGAAGACCAAC
>CACXFD010000230.1 GCA_902766845.1 uncultured Lachnospiraceae bacterium
GCCGCCCATTTGTCAATGAAGAATGTAGTGACATTGGTGACGGGATCACTTTGAGCTTCGCACCAATAGATAAATCCGTTATAAAAAAGTGTTGCTTCTGTAAACCAGCCCGTGTCTAAAAACTGGTCCAACAACCCGTTGATCATAATCCATATTCCTCCAGATACTTTTTGTACTGTTTGTAGATATCTGCATGTTCTGTTTCCGAGAGCCTTCCGCCCATTACCCGCTCGAGATTGTTCTTGAATGTATGGTAATGAAGTACATACTCATGTCTGTTCCCGGTAAGCGATTGTTCCGGGTGATATGCAATTTCTATGATTGGAAATCCAGTTTCATCGTAGACTCGCATTTCTCTGAATGACCCATCGGGGACTTCCTTTATGTATTTACTGTTTGGGCTGTGAGCATAGTCCGGAAGACCATGCTGCCTTGATGTGGCACCGGTCAATACTTTTGCATCATGTACCATTTTGCCATCTTTTGATTGGTATTCGTCTGTTGTAACGTGACCGTTTTTGGTCACAGCTCCTCGCGAGGACATTATATCACACTCCTTTCGGGATAGAACCATCCCAGTTAAATAGTTTCGGTTGCCAATAATCCTGATGTTTATCCCATGTTCCGAAGGATTCTTCATAGAGAACATAACATACATCATCGTCCATTCCCTCTATGCGATCTCCAACACAAATAATCCGAGTGTTGGGGAAGCGTTTGCGCATTTCGCAATAGCCAAGAATGAACTCGCGATAGGATACGATATTATTGGTTCCAAGAGTAGAGATGATAAATACTCCGCCATCTCTTAGGCCGGAAAAGCAAATGTCATATGTGCTCGGATCAGTCCAGCCGACTGTTGGAATGACACGTTTTCCGTGTGTTTGCAGGAAAGCGCCGGACCAACGGTTATCGTAGGTCGCATCAAGAATGCTCTTGAAATCCATTTTTGAATCCATGCTGAAGTCAAAAGAGGATACGGCATAATAAGGAGCGGCACGAGCGAGGAACTTCAGTGGATCGTTATAAGCACGACGTAATACAGGATCATAACAAAAAGCATGAACAATTTTCTTGTTGGCGTTTTTGTCTTTTGTGCTCAAGTTCTTCATATTGATAAGCCATAAGCCATTATTCACTGCTGAGATATCGATTGGCTGCGGTTCGATAACTGGGATTCCGAACGAATCCCGCTCAACATATTCCGGCAGTGGTCTCATAAGACGTAAATACTGTTTGTAACCGTAAATCGGCATAGAACGCCTCCGTTCATCAGTAAGCCTACTAGCTTACACTTACCTATAGAAGTATGGCGGTCGCGCCGCCATGTACTATTACAAAAAGGAGAGCTGTCTGTATTCGTCATCGGTTACAGGTCGCGCGATAATCTGAAGATCACATAAGCGAAGATATGCTGCCTGCTCCGACACATTAAATACTTGCGTTATTTCTTTGACTGCACGATAAACATCTGATGGGGAAAAGAGCGGCTTGCTCTGGCCCAACAGATGATTAACAGAGGTTTCAGGCATCAGAATAGCAGCAGCAAACTTGTCTGCCTGCCACTCCATCCATTGAGATTTATTCCGGTGCTTTGGATTTGAGAAAAGGTAATTAGCGTTAATATCCCGGCATTGAATGTATGACTCATTCGAAGCAAACAGTGTTAATTGGTTAGGGTCATATCCATAGTAATCCCTATCAAAAATCCAGTGTCCTCCCTCATGACCCAGCGTGAAACGATACCGGTGTTCCTGATGATCCGCAAGCAAATGAGGATCGATAATAACGGTCCCGTGATCTGCGTGGATATAGTCTGCCATGTTGTCTTCAGGAGAATAAATGATCACCTTGTCCGTGTCATTAAACACGGTCATGCCTAAATACCGGCAATCATGTGAGAGATACTGAAAATCCAATTGCAACCCCAGATATCTCTCTATAAACGCTTCGATATTGACCTCTTGAGGCTTTTGCAGAACAGCAGGAGAAAAATCGATCAGGAACTGTTCTGCGATATCGTCTATTTCCTTTTTGCTTAATATGGGAACTTTGTGTGAATCCTTTCGGTAACGGGGAATAAACATGGATCAGCCCTTTCTCCGTTTCAAGTCATCGATAAAATCTTGCCAATCTTTTTCATTAGCGCCTAAGTCCCGGGCCGTACGAAGAGCCGAAGCAACATAATCATGCTCTTTAATGTATCCGGGAATGTCAGGAGCCACTTCTGACTTCTTTTTGCCTGCAAGGTCAAACATAAGAGTTTTTTCTTCTGTTGTAAGGCCTAGATACTCGGCAATTTTTTCCAGTCTTTCCATAGAAGGGGCATTACGCCGATCTTTTTCGATGTCGCTGAGATAAGGCGCAGAAACGCCAAGTACAGCTGCAAGATCCCGATAAGAATCACCCTTTGCAATTCTTTTTTGGTGAAGAAAGTCTCCAAAATTATTATATTGTTCTTTCATAAAGCATCTTCCTTTGTATGCTTGTAAGCATTTCTGCTTACACTATAGCACAGACTTACACATTATGCAAGCCCCTATTCTGCAATCTTGATATACTCAGCCTTCGATTGGATCCCGTGGAGACGAGCCCAAGCCGTGAGCGACCATATCAGGAAAGGCCGGAACGATCGTCCGGCCTACCGTCTCAACTCATATCTCAGATCGATCAGATCTTCACTCCCGGATCAAACTCTCGAGCGTCTCAAACAACGCCTCGGGCTGCACGGGCTTGCTCAGGTGCGCGTTCAGGCCCGCCTGCAGGCTCCGCTGCACGTCCTCGTCAAAGGCGTTGGCCGTCAGCGCGATGATCGGGATCTCCTGCGCGTCGGGGCGGTCCATCGCGCGGATCCGGCGCGTGGCCTCGAGGCCGTCCATCTCCGGCATCCGCATGTCCATCAGGACCGCGTCATAGTATCCGGGCTCATGCGCCGAGAACTTTTCGACCGCCACGCGGCCGTTCTCGGCGAGATCCGCCTCGATCTCCCGCATCTGCAGCACCATGATCATGATCTCGGCGTTGACCTGCATGTCTTCCGCCAGCAGGACACGGCGTCCGGCCAGCTCGGCGCAGTGCTTCTGGCCGCGTCCGGCCGCGCCGCGGCGCTGCAGGGCCGCGCGGAACTCCTCGAGCACCGCCTCGGCAAACAGCGGTTTGGGCAGGAAGCTGTCCACGCCGGCCTCCAGGGTCTCTTCGAGCACATCGTCCCACCGGTAGGCGGTCAGGATGACGATCGCGGAATCGCTGCCCGCGATCGCGCGGATCTGCCGCGTGGTCTCGATCCCGTCCATCTCCGGCATCTGCCAGTCGACGAGGATCAGGTCATACGGCTCGCGCCGCGCCTGACGCAGGCGCACGCGCTCCACGGCCTGCGCGCCGGACGAGACGGTCTCCGAAGAGATGCCCGCCTTTTCCAGCACGAGCTTCGCGTGCTCGCAGGCGACCGGGTCGTCGTCGATGATCAGCACGCTCATCTCGGACGGCGTGATCGTCAGTTCTTCCGCCCCGGTCCCGTCCGGATGCGCGGCGTCCGCGAGCGTCAGCGTCACGGTGAACGTGCTCCCTTTGCCCTTCTCGCTCTCCACCTCGATGGTCCCGTTTATCATCTCGACGATATTCTTCGTGATCGCCATGCCCAGGCCCGAGCTGCCGTACCGGCTCGTCGTGGAGGAATCCTCCTGTGCGAACGTGTCGAAGATATGCGGCAGGAATTCCGGACTCATGCCGATGCCGGTGTCCGCGACCGTAAAGCGGATCGTGGACTGGCCCTCGAACTGCGCGGTGCGCTCGATCCCGAGCGTGACCTTTCCGCCGGCCGGCGTGAACTTGACCGCGTTGCCGAGGATGTTGATCAGCACCTGCCGCAGCTTTATGCCGTCGCCGATATAGCAGCTGTCCACGGCGCCGTTGATCCGGCACCGGTAGGTCAGCCCCTTCTCCTCGCACTGGCCGCTGAAGATCGTATTGACGGCCTCCACGAGCTTCGAGAACGAGAACTCCTCGTGCTTGATGGTCATCCGTCCCGATTCGATCCGGGACATGTCCAGGATATCGTTGATCAGTTCGAGCAGGTGCGAGGCGGAATCCCCGATCTTTTCGAGATAACCGCGCGCCTGCTCGGGCACGTCCGGATCGTTCAGCGCGATGCTGTCGAGGCCGATGATCGCGTTCATCGGCGTCCGGATCTCATGCGACATGTTGGACAGGAACGCGGTCTTGGCCCGGTTGGCCTGCTCGGCCTGCCCGAGCGCGTCGCTGAGCGCCTGGTTCTGCGCCATCGACTGGCGCGTCTCGGCGTCCACATCGGTAAAGCAGGCGCCCACGCGGCGGATCACGTCGTCCTCGGCCTCGCCCGGCCGGTGCACGCCGGCAAACCGCACCATCTCATACGATTCATGCCCGTGACGGTGCACCATATACCGGTACGAGATCACGTGCGCCTCCCGCAGGCCGGCGCGGATCGCCTCCGGCCGCACGAACCGCAGGAACTCCTCGCGGTACGCGTCGGTCACGTAACTTTCGGCGTAGGCGGTCACGGTCTTCCAGTACGGGAACCGTTCCCCGGCGGACAGGCCGGTATCCAGGTCCGTATGCGCCTGGTAGCAGACGCCCGCATCTTCATCGAGCTCCAGAAAATAGACGGCCCGGTAGTCCGAGGACAGCGCCGTGATCATTTCCGACTGTTCGTTCTGCTGCCGCTCCTTCTCGAGGATCTCCTCCTGCAGCCGCAGCCGCTGCTCGAGCTCTTCCCGCTTGCCGCGCTCCTCGGCCTCCTGCGTCTCCTTTTCGAGCAGCAGGTGCGCGTTCTTGCGGTTCTGGCGGATGATGAACAGGAACATCGCGAGCAGGGCCGCCACGGTCAGCAGAGACTGGATCACGCTCCGCAGGATGATCCCCTCGGAGACCGACCGGATCCGGTCGCTGATCACGCTCTCGCGGATCAGGTAGGTCAGAAACCAGTCCGTGCCCTCGACCGGCACGTAGCTCAGCGTCTCGCGCACGCCCTGATAGGTGAACGATACCTCGCCGGCCAGGCCCTGCGCGAAATCGCTGCGGACCTTCTGCGCGGAATAGCCTTCATCGTAATCCAGGCCGTCCAGCACGGTCAGCAGGCTATCCTCCTCGGATACGCCGCCCAGGACCGCGTTGGTCAGCGAATAGCCGTCCCGCGTGTACAGGTTGCAGAACGTCGTCTCGCTCGAGGACGACGACATCGACACGCCTTCAAGCAGGCGGTCCATGTCCATCTCCATGAAGCAGACCGTGAACGTCTTGTCCCGGAACCGGACCGGTCCGGCCGGCACCGCGATCACGACCTTCTTGTCCCGGCTCGAAAGATCGAAGATCGAGATCTCCGGCTCCGAGAGCGTCTTCCAGTCGAAGCTGTACTCGTCGATGTTCCCCTGTTCCCCCTGCGCGGTATAGATCAGCCCGTCCTGATCCACGAACGCGAACTTCTCGAGCCCGTAGAGCTGTTTCATGCGCGCCTGGTACGCGTGCAGATGCTCCTCGTCCCGCAGGTCGTCCTCGTCCATCAGGCCCACGGCGATCTGGGCGTTCGCGATGCTCTGCTGCAGGTTGGCCGCGACCACCTGCTCGCGCCGTCCGGCCAGCTCATCCAGATACAGCAGGCTGACGGACCGGACCGCGGTCTCGGTATCCCGCTGGGCCGCGCGGCCCATCTGGTATGTTCCGGCCACCAGGATGATCAGCACGGCGATCGCGCCGGCGACCGCGGCGGCCGCGGTATATTTGCTTCGAAATCTCATACTCCCCTCCGGCCGGTTCAGAATACCGCACACCCGCAGTTTCGGACTTCCTTCATCCGTTTCAGCGCCGTATCCGCGTCCTCGAAAATGTCCCCTTCGGGCTTCTCGCGGTCGGAGAAGGCCACGCCGACGCTGAGCGACAGCGGCTGCCCGCCGTCCTCCGGATGCTGCAGGACCTCGTTGACCTGCTCGATCTTATCGTAGACCAGGCTCCGCATCACGCTCGTGACGCGGGTCATGATCATGACGAACTCATCGTCCCGGATGCGGCAGATATCGTCCGCGGACCGGAAGTTGGCGCGCAGCACGTCGGCGACGCGCTTCACGACCTGATCCGCACCGGCCCGCCCCTGCGTATCCAGGATCTGCGCGAACCCGTCGATGTCCGCGATCAGCACCGCGATGTGGTCCTTGTCCGAATCGTGGAACAGGATCTCGTACGCGGTTTGGTTGTACAGGCCGGTCAGCGGATCGTGCAGGGCGTCGTAGGTGAACCGGTCGCGGCCGCGTGCGGGCCGTCCCTTACGGGCCTCGGCCTCCTCCCGCTTCTTCACGACGAAGGCTTCGAATTCATCGGCCGGGAGGGGCTTCGAGAAATAATAGCCCTGGGCGATGTCGCACCCCATGGCCTTCAGCGTCAGCATCTGCTCCGCGGTCTCGACGCCTTCGGCGATCGTCGGGACCTCGAGCGACTCGGCGAGCCGGATCACGATCTCCAGCAGCCGCGTGTCCTTGCGCTCCCGGAACGCGTTGCGCAGGAACTGCATGTCGAGCTTGATCGCGTCGATCGGCAGCGTCGAGATCATGTTCAGCGAGGAATAGCCTGAGCCGAAATCGTCCATCTCGATCCGGAAGCCCTTGTCGCGCAGGCGGCGGACCGTCTCCACGATCTGCTTCGAGTCCTCGGTATAGGCCGATTCGGTGACCTCCAGCAGCAGTTCCCCGCACGCAAGACCGTGATCCGCCGCGATCTGTTCCATCTTATCCGCGAAATCCGGATCATACATGTCCACGCGCGAGACGTTGACCGATACCGGCATCGTGATTCCGAGACGGTCCTTCCAGTCGCGGATCTGCGCGGCCGCGGCGCGCCAGACGTAATCGTCGAGCTGCTCGATCAGCCCGTTCTGCTCGAACAGCGGGATGAAGACGCCCGGGCTCACGAGGCCCAGCCGCGGGTGCTTCCAGCGCACGAGCGCCTCCGCGCTCGAGAGGACCGGCTCATCGCCGCGGATATTGAATTTCGGCTGATAGAAGACCGCGAACTGACGCTCCCGGATGGCGGCCGGGAATTCGTCGATCAGCTGCTCGGCAAAGACCTCCCGCTCGCGCAGTGCGTCGTCGTAATGGCCGATCGCCTTCGTCATGTTCCCGCGCACCGCGTCGCAGGCCTGCTTGGCGCGGTCAAAGCGGCGCTCGATATCGATCGATTTGTCGGTGTTCTCATAGACGCCCATGCGCAGCCGCACGCGGTTCTCACCGCGGGTCTCGTCCGTGAACCGGACCGACGCCCTTTCGAGGATCTGCGCGTGGTCCGTCCGGTGCGGGCAGTACACGAGGAAGGTATCCGCGGTGCGCCGGCAAACGATCCCGCCGGATTCCCGCACGATCCCGACCACCTCCTCGCCGATGCGCCGCAGCACGTCGTCGCAGTAGGCGCGGCCGTAGCGCTCGTTCAGCGTGTGGAAGTGGTTGATGTCGATCACGATCGCGTCGGTCGGCAGGTCCTTATGGTAGGTATCGTACTGGGCCGCGTAGCGGTAGAAATACTCGCGGTTGTACAGTCCCGTCAGCTGGTCGCGCTCGGTCAGCCGGATGATGTCGCGGTCCTCCGACAGCTCGATCGTGCGCAGCACGCGCGCCTGAATGACCCGCGGCTGCGGATAGGGCTTCGGGATGAAGTCGATCGCGCCGATCGTCAGGCTCTCGACCTCCGCGTCCTTCTCCGCGGTCATCACGATGACCGGGAGCCGCGCGGCCACCGGGTCCGCCTTCAGGCTGCGCAGCACGTCGAGGCCGTGCATGTCCGGCAGGTTCAGGTCCAGCAGGATCAGGCTCAGCGTATCGCTCTGGTCCCGCACGGTATCGAGCGCCTGCGCGCCGGTCTCCGCAAAGACGATGTCGTAGGTCTCTCCCAGGATCATCTCGAGCATCTCGCGGTTGATCCGTTCGTCCTCCACGATCAGGATCCGCCGCTTTCCGTTGGCGGAATGGAATTTCAGATGGCTCTCAGGCATAAGAACGTACCTCCTCGGGTCTTCTGTCAGGTGTCTGTCATCTCATGACCTGTCCGGTCTCCCGGACGGTCCGGCTGTCATGTTTCGGGCGGCCTTTTTGTCCTGCGGCCGCCGGGCTGTATCATCTCGTGGCCGCACCCAGGCTCTTCAGGCGCTGCTTCTCTTCGTACATGCGCGCGTCGGCCAGTTCGAAGAGCTCATGCAGGGACTTCGTGGCGGCCGCGGCGGCCTCTCCGGCCACATCTGCGGCGCCCCCGCCGGCGTCTGCGGCGGTCTCCGGCGCTCCGGCGGGCACATAGGCCGCCATGCCGGCCGACACGACCGCGTCCGCGGTCCCGATCCTCTCCTCCGACCGTTTCCGGAGGGTCTCGAGGATCTGTTCGCGTTCTTCATAATCACGGCCGCGCAGGATCGCGGCGAACTCGTCCCCGCCGATCCGGAAGACCGGGCTGTGGGCGAAGGCCTCGCAGATCATGCGGGCCGCGTTTCGGATATATTCATCGCCGGCCTTGTGGCCCAGCGTATCGTTCACGATCTTGAGCCCGTTCACGTCGCAGACGACGATCGCGAACCCGTCCTCCGTCCCGCTTCGGAGCGCGGCATCGATCTCCTGCTCCGCCTCGGCGAAGGCGTGCTTGCTCTTGACCCCGGTCATCGGATCGCGGTCGAGGCGGTCCCGCACGAGGCCGAGCTGGTGCTCGCTCGACAGCGCGCGCCGGCTCATCAGGTTATAGTTGTTCAGCAGGATCCCGAGCGAGAGGGCAAAGAGCCCGATCACGACCAGGATGCTGCGTGCGCTGACGCGGCGCACCGCTTCGAGCCGGGCGTCCATGAACGCCTCGGCCCCGCCGGCCTGCCCGCCCTGCGCGAAATAGGTCTCCACGGCCTCCAGGCCGCGGTCCGTGGCCGTCATGACCGACCGGCTCATCCAGATCAGCGACACGAAGAACACGAGCGAGAGCAGCACGATCCAGACGATGACGGTCCGCCCGAAGCGCTTTCCCCCGTCCCGCCGCAGGATACCGCGGAAATACAGGAATCCCAGCACGGACCAGACCACGAACAGGAAGAACGATTCGGTCTCCATCGACCCCGCGGAATACAGGTTCGGGACCAGCATGTAGACGCCGAACAGGACGGCGATGATCAGGCCGGCCAGGCCCGACGCGCGCACCGCCCGATCGCCCGCTTCCTTTGCGAGCTTCGCAGCCGCAGCCGAGACGAAGCCGTAGATCAGCGTGGCGCCGAGCGTCGTCACGTCCACGATCCAGCCGACGGCCGTGCGCCCGAAGAACGGGACCGCGGCCGAGACCGTAAGGATCAGCAGGATGGCCTTCCCGGGGATGCCCCGCCGGCCCGTCTGCGCAAAGCGCGCGGGCAGGATCCCGTCGCGGCCGAGGGCCGCAAACAACCGGCTCAGCGCCGTGATATTGCCGAGCAGGCTCGTCAGGATCAGCGAGAGCAGGGCCGCCATCAGGACCGCCACGCCCCGGCTCCCCAGGTAGCGGTCGGCCGCGTAGAACGCGGGCAGGGCCTTCAGCCCGTCCAGGTTCGAAAGGTCACGGATATAGTCGAGCCAGGAGGCGTATTCCTCCGGGTACGCGGTGACCGACAGCAGCAGCACGCACGCGTACAGCGCGGTCACGGTCAGCACCGATACGGTCATCACGCGCAGGATCTTCTTGCGCGGGAACGAGAGCTCCTCGGCGCTGTGTGAGATGCTCTCGAAGCCGATGAAGGCCCACGGCGAGATGCACGCGATCTTCACGATCTGCGGCAGGGCGTCCGTATCCGGGAGCATGGCCGGTCCTCCGGGCCGTCCGCCCCCGAGCAGGGCCCCGGCCAGGCAGCCGATGATCCCGGCCGAGAACAGGGCCGCCATCGCGGTCATCAGCGCCGCCACGGCCCGCTTCGAGCACGCGCAAAGCAGAGCCGCCGCCGCGGTCGCGGCGATCGAGAGCGCCGCCTCCCCGGCATAGACCTCATAGCCGAACAGTGTATACAGGCGTCCCACACGGAACACGTCCCCGACGAAATACCGGGCGAACAGCGGGAGCGAGGTCGCGTTGGCCCAGAGCACGGCCAGATAGGTCAGGGCCAGGAACCACGCGGTCACGAACCCGTGGTCGTACCCGAACAGCTCCCTCGACCAGGCATAGGCGCCCCCGGCCTCGGGATACGCGTGGACCAGGTACGCGTAGTTCCGGCTGATGACCAGCATGATCAGTGCGCCGATCACGAGGCCGGCCACGCTTCCGAGCGGCCCGGCCTGCGCCAGATAAGACCGGTTGGTCACGACGAGCGAGCCCCATCCGATCGCCGTCCCGACCGAGAAGGCCCACGCCCCCGCGGGGGACAGATACCGGTCGGCCGGGCGGCCCGTCTGCATCTCCTGCATTGCCATGTTCGTCCCCGCCTGCCGCCGCAGGCGGCCCTTCCTCTGTTTTGCCTGCCCCCGCAGGCGCCGGCAGCCGGCCTTATTCGCCGCGCTTGGGCGTGCGGATCAGGCTCTCGAGCGTCTCGAACAGCGCGTCCGGCTCCACCGGCTTGCTCAGGTGGGCGTTCAGCCCGGCCTGCATGCTGCGCTGGACGTCCTCGTCGAACGCGTTCGCGGTCAGCGCGATGATCGGCACGGTCTTCGCGTCGGGACGGTCCATCGCACGGATGGCCCGCGTCGCGTCCAGGCCGTCCATGACCGGCATGCGCATATCCATCAGGACCGCGTCATACCAGCCCGGGCCGTGCCCGGCGAACAGGTCCACCGCGATCTGTCCGTTCTCGGCCACGTCGACCTCCATCTGCCTCATGCCGAGGA
>CACXFD010000231.1 GCA_902766845.1 uncultured Lachnospiraceae bacterium
GACCGAGCCGCCGTTGCCGCGCAGCTCATCCATCATATTCAGGGCCACGACCATCGGAACGTTCATCTCGAGCAGCTGCATGGTCAGATAGAGGTTGCGCTCGAGGTTGGTCGCGTCCACGATGTTGATGATCGCGCGCGGCTTTTCATCGAGCACGAAGTTGCGGCTCACGAGCTCCTCGCTCGAATACGGCGACATCGAATAGATGCCGGGCAGGTCCGTGATCACGGTATGCGCCTGCCCGCGGATGGCGCCGTCCTTGCGGTCCACGGTCACGCCCGGGAAGTTTCCGACGTGCTGGTTGGCGCCGGTCAGCTGGTTGAACAGCGTGGTCTTGCCGCTGTTCTGGTTCCCGACCAGCGCAAACGTCAGCGTCTCATCGTCCGGGAGCGGGTCGCCGCTCCCCTTCGGATGGTATCTGCCTTCCTCGCCCAGGCCCGGATGCTCGATCGGGCGGGCCTTCGAAGAAGATCCGGCCGCCTTGTCCGCCCGGTTCCGTCCGACGTTGCTGCCGTTTCCCTCCTGGCCATCCGCTCCGGTCTTTCCGGCCGTGTCCGAAGCCTGCTCGGTCTCCGGCACGACCTCGATCTTCTCCGCGTCCGCGAGACGCAGCGTCAGCTCATAGCCATGCAGGCGCAGCTCCATCGGGTCCCCCATCGGGGCCAGCTTGACCAGTGTGACCCGTGCGCCCGGGATCACGCCCATATCCAGAAAATGCTGACGGAGAGCGCCCTCTCCGCCCACGGCCGCAATGCAGGCCGACTGTCCGACCTGCAGATCCCTGATCGTCATGATATCCGTACTTCTCCTTTATCCCGTGCGGCACGGCCCGGAAGACAGCCCGGAGACGGCTCCGACTCCGCTCTTCACCCGGCGCCGCCGGCAAAAATACACAGTTCTTTTATTATACGTTCTTCCGTGCGGGATGGCAAGAATTGAATCCCTTTTGACACAAGCGAAATCAGCAGCATCCGCCGCTTTCCATAAAGCAGGGCGCGGGGCCGGACGAAACCGGCCCCGCGCCCTGCTTTATTTATCTGCCGTTATGTCCGTATTGTTTTCCCGAACAGCCTGCGCCTTCCTATGCTTTTCCCACTCGATTTCCTCTTCCAGATCTCCCAAACCTTCGACGATCTCGGGAACTTCTTCTGCAGCGATCTTTACAGCCTTGTCATACTCATCCAGCATCGTGATATAGCCATAATCGATCCATGCTTCAAACCGAAGCTTCCGGGCGCTGCCGCCCCATTCCTTTTTATAATGATCATCTGACGAGAAAACGAGTGTCAGTGAAGCGATATAGTAACTTTGACCGGGATTGCCGAATTCAGGACGAGATTTCGTCATCCCAATCTCTATGTCAGCGATCTTCTTCCCGAGTATTTCCCGAAACAGCCGGTTCGCATGGAAATTACTGTCCCGGCCTGTCTTACTATCGAACGGTATCGAATTGACATCGATCCGAACAGAACTTCCCCAGTGGTAATCGATAGCGAGAACATCTCCGCCATCCAGCAGAAGCAGGACCGGTTTATCGATCTCCGAAAACCGATCCAGCAGCACGCCATGCGGCAAAAGATCATCCGAATCAGGTATACGTTCACGAAGTAAAGGATCCATGGAATTCAGTTCACCTTCGACATATTCGTCAAAATGTGAAATGGTCCAATTGAAGCCGATTCCGATCACTTTTATATCTTCTACGGTTCGTCCGATAAGATTCAACTGATCCACGCGCTCCATCAATTCTTGCGGCGTTTCGCAGTATGGCGCCGACCACTCACTGCTGCTGAAAGAATTGCCGGCAGCGGCATTTCCGGTTTCACTGGTTGCCATTCACTCTTCCTCCTCCGCTTCCGCCTCCAGCCGCGCCAGGCTCCCGTACAGCCGGCGGTTGTAGTACTCGCTGAGCTTCTTCTGCGTCCAGCGCTCGCGGTCCTCCATGATGGCGAGCATCTCGTCCACCATCTCCTCCGCGCTGCGGGGCTTCACGCGCCGCAGGTAGCGGTACATGCGCCCCATCATATTCTCTGTACGGAGGTTTTTCACGATCTGTTCGCCGAGCTCCCGCGGGAAGCCCAGACGGACCACCTCCGCGATCAGTTCCTGTTCCATAGGACGGTCCCCCGTTCGTGCCCTCTTTATCGTCTGCTGCTGATGAGCCGTTTCCTACTCCGCCCGGAACCGGTATTCGTCCGGGTCCGTGGGCACGGTCTTCACCGTCATGTTTTCGATCCGAATATAGCGGCCGGCCTCGATGGCCTGTATAACCCGGTCGATCTGCTCTTCTTCGCCCTGGATCTCCATCGTGACCGATCCGTCGAACTCATTGCGCACCCAACCCGTGCAGCCGGCCCGGTCCGCCGCGTGGCAGGCACGGTAGCGGAAGCCCACGCCCTGCACCCATCCTTCGAACGTGATGTGTTTTCGTATCACCGTCACGGCTCTTCCCCGTCCACGATCTTCTCCATCTCCGCGGCAAACTGCCGCAGGAACACGCCCTCTTCCTCTTCGCGCGCCGCATGCGCGCGGCGGATCTCCTCCGGTTCCGGGATCACCGCGTCCAGCCAGGTCAGCCGGCCCGCGGCCGCCTGCGTCTTCAGGACGATCTGCGTGAACGCCGGGCCGATCATCAGCAGCCGCAGCGCTTCTTCGCGCTTCAGATACCCGCTCGTCGTGATGCCGAATGTCTCATAGATCGTATCGTTCGCGATCGGGCCGATGATGACGTCCTCCGGCCGCGTGTCGGGCCGGTTCATACGGTTCGCGAAGATATAGTCGAACCAGTCCGGCGACCGGTCGAACTCCTTCACTGACAGGCCCTCCGTATCCAGGTCATATACGTTGATCACGGCCGGCTCGTCCCGGCGCCGGCCGGCCCAGCGCCGCGCAAAGGCGAGGTCGTCGGTCAGATAGAACCCCTGTCCGAAATCCGCGTTCTTCCGGCCGTAGTGCACGTTCGGTGTCTTGATGCGCTGCAGTCCCGCATGATAGAGACGCATGATCGTATGCTCCTTTTTGCTCCCGGCCCCGTCCCGGGCCGGCGGTCTGATCCTCCGCAGTTTTTCCGGGGCCGGCGATCTGATCCTTCGCAGTTTTTCCGGGGGCCGGCGGTCCGCCCCACCGCAGTCTTTCCCGCAGCCGGATTTCCGCCCCGCCCGGTCAGTCCGCGAACTGCGCGTCCGCGAGCGCCTGCTCCACTTCCTCACGGAGCGGAATCGACGGCGCGGCCCCGGGCCGCGTCACGCTGATGGCCGACGCCATGCTCGCCCGGCGCATGCACTCCGCGAGCGGGCGACCCTCCATGAGGCCGGCCACGAAATAACCGGTATAGGTATCGCCCGCGGCCGTGGTGTCCACGGCGCGGACCGGGAAGGCCGGCTGCCGCACGCTCTCCGCTTCCGTAAAAGCCGCGCTGCCGTCTTCTCCGAGCGTGACCAGCAGGCTCATCCGCGGATATTTCTCATGCACGCGCTTCCACGCCTCATCCGGGTCCGCGGTGCCGGTCAGCTGCTCCGCTTCGACTTCATTGACCAGGAGCCAGCGGACCTTCGAAAGGTCCACGGCCTCCAGTTCTTCATTGAACGGCGACGGGTTCAGCACCGTCACCATCCCGCGCGTAAAGGCTTCCTCCACGATCTGCGGCAGGCCGCTGATCTCGTTCTGCAGGACCAGCCAGTCGCCCTCGTGAAACCCGAACATCGAAGTGCGGATCTGTTCCGGAGTCACGCACCGGTTGGAGCCGCCGAACAGCAGGATGCAGTTCTGGCCGCCCGGCTCCACCTGGATCACCGCGTTGCCCTGGATCTGATCCACACGGCGCAGCAGGCCGGTATCCACGCCGCTCTCCTCGAGCAGCGCATCGAGGCTCTCGCCGCCCGCGCCCACGCATCCCGCGTGAAAGACCCGTACGCCGGCGCGCGCAAGAGCAACAGACTGGTTCAGACCCTTCCCGCCCGGATGCACGGTCTGCGCCGCGGCGGACAGCGTCTCGCCGGGCCGCACGAAATGATCCACCTGATAGACATAGTCCAGATTCAACGATCCGAAATTCAGCACCTTCATGTCCGCTTCCTCCGCCACTATCATACCACATTCCGGACAAAACGGCAGGACCATTTTTGCGGTCGAAGAAAGCTCGCAAAAGATTTCATTTCCACTGACGTTTTTCATTCATTCATGCTATAATGCGGACAGGACGGCCTGTCCGTCCTGTGTCTCACGAAAAAGAGGACCCCGCATCATGACAGAAAAGAGGCAAGACGCGATGAACGCTATGAAAACAAACCGGAGACGCTGCATCGCCGCGATCGTATTCTGCTCGCTGGTACCGTTCCTGGTGTTCCTCGCCGTGTCCGACCAGCTGCTGAGCACCCCGGACGCGATCGTCCAGGAAGTCGGCTGGAAATCCTATCACATGTTCACGATCCTATCGAACATGTTCATGGGCGTGGCCGCGGCCATGTGCATCCCCTACGCGGTCGACGGCCTGCGCTATGACAACTACCACCTGCCGCGGTGGGTCGTGAACGTCCTGTTCACGGCCACGACGGGCGTCGCCCTGACCTTCCTGATCGCCGTCACGGTGCTGTCCCCGATGACCAGCTATTACCGGATGATGCTGTTTTCCAACAACATCCTGTTCCATACGGCCGTTCCGATCCTGTCGATCCTGCTGTTCATCTTCATCAATTCGGACCACCGAGTCCGGCCCCGGGCGGCCTGGCTCGCCATCGTGCCGGTGTCTCTCTATGCCGCGGTCTATTTTGTCCTGGTCTTTCTGCTGGGAGAAGAAAACGGCGGCTGGCGCGACCACTACCAGATCAAGGAGATCACGCAGTACGTGCCGCTCCCTCTCGTCGTGGTCGGCGTGATCCTGATCGCCTTCGGGGTGGCCACGCTGCTTAGGCTCGCCCACAACAAAGTCCACGCCCGGCGCAAGGCGGAAATGAAGACCTATTATCAGGAGGCCGGCGCCTACGACCAGCCGGATCTGCCCTCCGCGGTCAAAGCGCTCGCGGAGACGAACCGGGAAAAGGACCTGGGCGGGGAACTGATCGTGCCGCGGCGGATCCTGGCGATGATGGAGGAGAAATACCAGAGCGGCCTGCCGGTCGATGAGCTGTGCCGGCTGTACATCGATGCCTATTACCGAAAGGACGGTGCGCGATGAGCGGTGAATATGTATACTACCATACAGGCTTCTTCGGCTTTGGCGAGCCCGGCGCGTTCCGGGCCTACAGCCTGATGCATCTGCTGCCGCTGTTCCTGTGCGGCGCGGCCATCCTGCTCACCTGGTGCCTTCGCGGCCGCATCCGTTCCTGGAAGCACGAGGGGACGTTCCGCTATCTCCTGTCCTTCCTCATGTTCCTCGCGGAATTCGGCTACTTTGTCTGGCTGCTGTACGTCGGCGACACCTCCGGACAGTATCTGATGATGTCCAAGCTGCCGCTGCACCTCTGCGACGTCGGGCTCATCTGCTGCATGTTCATGATCACCAGCAAGAACCGGACCCTGTTCGGCTTCAATTTCTTCGTGACTCTGTTCGGGGCCACGCTGGCCTGCCTGATCCCGCAGACCGTGCTGACCGATGTGGACCCCTCATATTACCGCTACTACCAGTACTTTATCGAGCATCTCCTCCCGATCTACTGCACTGCCTACATGATGATCGTGCACGGGATGCGGCCGCGGTACCGGGACATCTGGGTGAGCCTTATCGGCATCGGCCTGATGCTGGTGCCGGCGTTCCTCCTGAACGACGCATTCCCGGGCTCGGATTATCTGTTCCTGAAGCTGGACGTCTCCGTGTTTCCGGCCAGCCAGTATCTCCGTGCCGCCCTCTACGCGGTCCTGCTGGCTCTGGTCTTCCATGCCATGTGGTTCGTGGCAGGGAAACGCCGAAAAAAGGCTGCCTGACCCGATCACGCAAAGAGACCGCGGGGTCCCGGTCTTCCGGGACCCCGCGGTCTCTTTCGTTTTTATCCGCGCACGAGCGCCGATGCCGGGCGCCTTATCCGCTCGCCCTGTCCGCACGTCCTATCCGCGCGCCAGTGCCGCGCCCTTCTCAAAGGCCTGCCGGCGCTCTTCCGGAAATACCGTCTCGCGGCGTGCCCGCTTGGCTTCCGGATCGAACATCGTCCAGGGCCAGTCGGTCCTGCTGTAATCCTCCAGCTGCAGCGTGTTCCCGCCCACGAACGTGTCCGCGGGACCCACGAAGCGGCTCAGCGTCTGCTGATAGCCGCGCACCAGGTCGACGTAGGCAGTATCCGGCGCGTTGCTGGTCATGATCAGCAGCACCGGGACCGGGTGCTCATTGCAGCAGGGCGTCTCCCGGTTGTACGTGAGGTTCTGGAAGATCAGGCGCTCATACAGTGCCCGGAACGACGCCGTCATCTGCGACAGATAATTGGGCGACCCGATGATCAGCCCGTCCGATTCCCGGATCGCGTCCAGCACCGGCGTCAGGCCGTCCCGGCAGACGCAGTGCCCCTTGAAGCGTTCCTTCTTGCAGCCGAAGCAGGAAACGCAGCCCGTATACTTTTCCAGCCGGAACAGGTCGAACCGTTCGATGACGGCCCCTTCGGATTCTGCGCCCCGCGCGGCCTCCGAGACCAGGATGTCCGTATTCCAGCCTTTGCGCGGCCCTGCGTTGACCACGACGATCTTTTTCATTCCTTGCCTCTCTTCTTCTCTTCTTTTCTTCTTCTCTTTCTCTTCTTCGCTGCCGTCTCTTATCTCAGCTTTCCGTACTCGTCGGCGTCTACGGCTTCCAGCCATTCGTTGGAGGTCTCCTCGCCTTCCACCTCGACCGCGAGATGGGCAAACCAGGAATCCGGCGCGGCGCCGTGCCAGTGCTTGACTTCGGCGGGAATGTTGATCACGGTGCCGGGCGTCATCTCCACGGCTTCCTTCCCCCATTCCTGATAATAGCCGCGGCCTCCGACGCAGATCAGCATCTGTCCGCCGCCGCTCTTCGCGTGATGGATGTGCCAGTTGTTGCGGCAGCCGGGCTCAAAGGTGACGTTGAAGACCGGGACCTGCTCGGTCGAGACCGGCGCCAGATAGCTCTGTCCCACGAAGAACTGTCCGTAAGGATTCGGATCGCCGATCGGGAAGAAGATCGTGTTCTGATATCGGTCCTTCTCCGTCGCCGCCGGCTCTTCTTCC
>CACXFD010000232.1 GCA_902766845.1 uncultured Lachnospiraceae bacterium
AGAAACAAGGTGTGAAATGCGAAAAATACCCGCTCTGATCCTGATCCTGACCCTTTTGCTGACAGGTCTTACGGCCTGTCAGCAGGAGCCTGCCGTGACCACGCCGGCGGACAAGACGACGGAGGCGGCCGAAACGACAGCACCTGTGACGGCAGAGGAGAGTACGGCGGCTGTTCCTTCCGAAACGGCTGCGCCCGAATTCGTGGACTATGTGTCCCAGCTTTCCTTAAATGAGTCGTCAGAGACCCGGAAGCAGAAAGTGACTGTCAGAAGCTTTGTGGATGGCGACACGACCCATTTCAACGTGCCGACGTCCATCAGTGAGGACGGGGTCCTGAAAGCGCGTTATCTGGCGGTCAATACGCCGGAAAGCACCGGAAAGATCGAAGAGTACGGCAAGACAGCATCCTATTTCACAAGGGAAAAGCTGGAAAATGCCGCAGAGATCCTGATCGAATCCGACGATGCCAACTGGAACGTCGATTCTACCGGCGGGCGCTTTCTGGTCTGGGTTTGGTACAAACCCGATGCGAACAGCCCCTACCGCAATCTGAATCTGGAACTTCTGCAGAATGGGCTGGCCATTGCCAACTCCTCGGCCAACAATCGCTACGGCAGCATCTGCATGCAGGCGATCACGCAGGCGCGGAGCTTCAAACTGGCCATCTATTCCGGTCAGAAAGATCCGAATTTCTACTACGGGGATGCGATCGAGCTGTCTCTTCGTGAGATCCGACTTCACCCGAAGGAATATGAAGGAAGCAAAGTCGCCTTTGAGGCGGTTGTGACCAGAGGCGAAGGCGGCTCCGTCTATGTGGAGGAGTATGACGCCGAACTGGATCTGTATTTCGGGATGCCGATCTATCTGGGCTACGATCTTTCCGGAGATGGTCTTTCCATCATGAGCGTTGGAAATCGCGTTCGTGTGGTGGGAACGCTTCAGTATTACGAAGCCGGCGGGACCTGGCAGGTCTCGGGCTTAAGCTACCGGGCCATGCGTCCGGACGATCCGGGCAATATTCAGAAACTCGGGGAAGGCTTTGAGCCGGGCTACAAACTGACCGATCCGAAGACCTTCACGGAGGGGACCGTCAGCATAGAAGATGAGGCAGAACCGTACCGCTACGCGTACCTGACCTTGGGCAGCACCCTTTCCATGAAGGATCTGACGGTGAAGAGCTGCCGGGCCAATGACAACGAGAAATCCTCGTCTTTCGGCGCCTTGACGATCGTCTGTGAAGCGGACGGGACGGAAGTAGTTCTTCATACCGTAGTCATGCGGGATGAAAAGGGCGCGCTGATAAAGCCGGAGACTTATCTGGGCAAAGTCCTGGACGTGAAGGGAATCGTTTCGCATTTCGATGGTCTCTATGAGATCGAGATCTTAAAGCAGGAAGATATTGCGGTCCATCCCTGAACCGCAGCCTGACTGAATGTATAAGGAGTACATGATGAAAAAAGCAGCAGCGATCTTTATGACGCTTATTCTGTGCTTAGGTCTGCTGGCAGCCTGCGGTGAGCAGCCGGTCAGCACCACCCCGGCCGCAACCGAACCGGTCGCGACGGCAGCCCCTACGACGCCGGCCGCGACGGTACCGGCCACCACCCCGGCCGCAACCGAACCGGCTCCGACTGCGGAGCCCGTCCCGATCGCCAAGAGAGCGGCGGAATATCTGGGAACCCTGTATGAGCATATGCCTACCCCGACCCCGGAAGACTACACCATGCCGGCCGTGATCGCCATCGACGGCGTCCCGTATGATGTTGTCTGGACCGTTGACGTCGAGAAGGGGGCTGTCATTACCGGACCCGAAAACAACCTGGTCACCATCGATATCGATGAAGAATCCGGTGAGGAAGTTCCTTACGTCCTGACCGCTACCATCAGCGTGGACGGCGTCACGGAAACGGCTTCCTTCAATCACCTGGTCCCTGTGGGCGCTTCCGGAGATATGAGCGTAGCCGAGACCATGGCCAGACTCTTTGCGCTGGAAGCCGGCGATGCCTTAAAGGGCACGCACGTCCTGCGCGGCAAGATCACCGAGATCGTAACCCCTTACAGCGCGGATTATGACAACATCACCGTCAACCTGCTGGTAACGGATGAAGAGCACATCGTTCAGGCGTATCGCTTAAAGGGCGGCGCAGACCTTAAGGTCGACGAGACCATCACCGTTATGGGTGCCTTAAAGCGTTACAAGGATACCTTCGAATTCGATGCCGGCGCTGTCTTTGACCGCAACCTCTCCGTGGAAGAGATGAAGCAGAAGATCGTTCTGGATCAGCTCTTTGCCCTGGAAGCCGGTGATGCCTTAAAGGGAACCTTCGTCCTGAAGGGCACTGTGACCGAGATCGTAACGCCTTACAGCGCGGATTATGACAATATCACGGTCAATCTGCAGATCTTCGAAGATGACGAGCGTATCGTCCAGGCTTACCGCTTAAAGGGCGGCGCTGATCTGGAAGTCGGCAAGGAAATCACGGTTGTGGGCGCCTTAAAGCGCTACAAGGACACCTTTGAGTTCGATGCCGGTGCGCAGTATGCCGAAGGCCTTCCGCTTGAACTGGCCAAGGCCGCTCT
>CACXFD010000233.1 GCA_902766845.1 uncultured Lachnospiraceae bacterium
AAAACGCTTCTCCGGATCCGGGATACCGACCTTCGCCATGATATCCAGCGTGCGCTCTCGCGCTTCCGCGTCCGAGCACTTCTGATGCTTCTTGATGACCGTCATGATCTGCTTGCCGATCGTGATGACCGGGTTCAGGCTGGTCATAGGGTCCTGGAACACCGTCGCGATGCGCTTGCCGCGGATCTGCTGCCAGTCGTTCGTGTACTTGATCTTCGCGCAGTCGATGATCGCGTAGCCGTGCAGCGTCTTGGTGTCCTCGTCATAGGAGCGGTATTCCACGCGGAACGTGGCCGCGTCGAAGACGCTGTTGCGGACCATCGGATCGTCCAGATCCTGACCGATGGTCATGGCCGTCTTGAAGGCCTTGTCCAGCTCTCTCTTGAACTTGATCTGCGAGCGCAGCGGGTAGCGGCCGATCGACAGCACGACCTCGCGCGCGAGTTCTTCATTCCGGGCGATCACGTGATCCGAGAGGCCGTTCGGATTCGCGGGGTTGTCCGCGATCTTCATCTTCTCTTCCCGGCGCGCCTTCAGGTCCGCCAGTTCCTTCTGGTCCGCCTGCGACTTCAGGCTGTTCTTCTGGTACTCCGCCGCGCGCGTCTTGATCAGGTCCTCGCGTTCCTTCTCGAGCTGCTTCTGCAGCGCTTCCGCCTTCGCGATGCGGTCGTTGGTCTTCGCGATCTCTTCCCCGTCCGTCTTCTTATCCAGCGTCCAGAGATAGTTCTTCGCGTCGATCACATCGTCCTCGGCTTCCTTGATGCGGGCCGCAAAGTCCGCTTCTTCATCCAGTGAGATGGACTGGGCGTGACGGATCTCCTCCTCTTTCGCGAGGATCGCGTTATACTCCGCGGCGCCGCGCTCGAGCACCGAGTACTCGTTCAGCTTGGTCCGGAACTGATCCAGCGTCTTCTGGTTGCGGCTGTTTAAGACCACGTCCGTCACGGAGATGTCATCATCGGAGAAGATGATGCTGCCGTTCGGGATGAAGCCGTTGGAATCCAGCATGCCGGCAAAGGTCTTGGTCAGGACGGATTTTCCGGAGCCCGACTCGCCCACGATGGCCAGCGATTCGTTTTCATAAATGTCCAGCGATACGCCGCGGATGGCCGTCAGGATACGGCCGCGGACGTTGAATTTGACCTCGACGTCTTTGAGCGAAAGGAGGACTTTACGGTCATTGTTTTCAGCCATGTCAGCGCCTCCTTACATATGGGTCCGGGGATCCGAGGCGTCCGCCAGATTCTGTCCGAGCACGTACAGAATGATGGTGATGGCGGAAGCGACCGCCACGGGCGGCCAGAATTCCCACGGGTAGGTCAGGAACGAGGTCTGGGCCTGCTGGATCATACGGCCCAGGCTGGGGACGGTCGCGGACAGGCCGATGCCGATGTAGGACAGGAACACTTCCATGGAGATGTAGGAAGGCAGCTCCGTGGCCAGCAGCGTCACGATGACGGAGGTCAGGAACGGCAGGATGTTCTTGTTCACGACACGCAGCACCGGAGTGCCGAGGCACCGGGACGCCAGCGAGTATTCACGGTCACGGATGATCATGACCTGCGTACGGAAGAAGTACGCGATTCCGAGCCAGCCGGTGATCGTCAGTGCGAATACGAAGCTCCAGAAGCCGGAGCCGACGATGTACACGAGCACGGACACGAGCAGGATGTACGGGACGTTCGCGATGATGTTGTAGATGACCAGCATCACGGCGTCCACTTTCTTGGAGTAGCCCCAGAGGGCGCCGATCAGGATGCCGACGACCATGTTGATGGCCGCGCAGATCACGGCCAGCATCAGGGACGTCTTCGCGGACGAGATGATGCCGTACATGATCGAGTTGCCCCAGGGGCCGGTGCCGAGGATCCATTTGAAGCTGCGTCCCATCTGGGCCATGGCCTTGGCCGGGCTCAGGTTGAACGTGGACGCGTTCGTGACGTTCTCCATCACGTCATACGGCATGAACGTGGGCAGGATGAACGCGGCCAGCACGATCAGGGCCAGAATGATCAGGATCACGATGTTCATACGCTTGCGGAAGAACACGCGGAACACGCTCTTCCAGTAGGAATAGCGGGGCGCCGTGATCTTCTCGGAGAAGATGGCGTCCTCTCCGACCGGACGGAACAGATCGTCAAGGTTTTCCGCAGCTTGCGCTGTGCTCTTTTCAAGGTCGCTCATCGTCCGCCGCCTCCTTCCTCTGACAGGCTGATCCGGGGATCGTAATGTGCAAGCAACAGGTCGCCGAGGATCAGAGCGAGGATCGACAGCGTGGTGTAGAATACGGTACAGGCCACGATGATGCCGTTATCGTGCGTGTTGATGGCCACTGTCAGCAGGTTGCCGACGCCGGGCACACCGTACACACGCTCGGTGATGATGGCGCCGGTCAGACATCCGAGGATGCTGGCGGGAATGCCGTGCACCAGGTAGATCATGGCGTTCTTGGAGATATGCGTGTCGAAGATCTCACGCTCCGACAGGCCTTCCGCTCGGGCAAACTTGACGTAGTCCGAATTCATCTGGTCGATCATGTACCGGCGCATCCACTTCATCAGGTTTCCGATGGACGGCAGGGACAGCGAGATCATCGGCAGGATGGCCGCGAGGATCCAGGACTTCGCGTTCGCGAACTTGTACGGCAGACCGAACAGTCGGGTGCCGACGGCCGCGAACATGAAGATATACGCCAAGGACGGCACCGCCATGATGAAGATGATGTAGGCGTTGCCGAGCTTATCCGCGAGCTTGTCCTTGCGGCGGGCCATCAGCATGCCGAGCGGCAGGCCCAGCAGATACGCGATGATGGTGGCCGCGAGGCCGATCACGAACGAGTTCTCCAGCATCGACAGGCCGCCGCGCTGGTAGGAATAGATCGTATACTTGTCCGGGAATTCCGCCTTGTCCTGCTCCGTCAGCTCGTTCGGGTTATACCGGAGCGTATGGAAATCGATGGCGGTGTCCACGTATTCGTCCGTTCCGATCATGGCCGGATACTGCTGCCGCGTGGTCTTCATCTCACCGGTCGGGTTGTTGATGACGTCGGTGATCTCCTGATCGCGGTAGGTGGTATAGGACGTACCGAGGTTGATGCGGAACCAGTTCTGATGGATGAACGGGAAGCGGTTGTTGAAGTACAGCAGGTATTTATGCTGCGTTCCCGACCCGACGACCGCGAACAGGCCCGAATACGGGTCCTTCTCCACCCGGACGTAGCGGTCCGTCAGCGTCTCGTCCTGGACCATGTTCTTGTTCTCGAATGAGAAGAAGCCCTTGATATAATCCAGCAGACGGAACACGACGTTGCGCTCGTGGATGGCCAGCAGGAACGGCGTACCGCCGGACTTGACCTTGCCCGAACGATGCAGCGAAGGCTCCAGGTAGCGGATCGTATAGCCCTTGGCCGTATATTCGGCAATGAATTCCTTGACGGATTCATTCTCCATATATTTTTTGGAGTCATTCAGCGCTTTCTTGTCCGCCTGGAAGTTCGGGTCCTTGTCATAGCCGTCCCCGACCAGGCTCTGGTATTTCTTCTGAAGGAAGGTAGTGTAATCCGTATAATTCAGATACCCGTATTTCTGGTATTGCTTATACTCATATACGACCCGGTCATTCAATGACTTTTTATTCCACATGTCGTCCGTCTGGAAGATGACGCTGCGCTCGATCAGTGAATACACGAGCAGCATGACCACCATCACGACGACGAGCAGGGAAAAGATCGAAAAGAGTATACGCTTGAGCATGTACTTTTTCATAAAACGTGCTGCATAAAAGGCTTTCGCCCTTTATCCTTCCTCCCCTCGTTATAAAACTACAAAAAGCTTCGTAAGATCCCCGAACGGCCCCCCGTTCGGAAAGCTTACGCAGCCTTCTGCCTTCAGCACCATATGCATGAGGGACGGGAGGGCAGAGACGACTGTAAGCGTCTCTGCTCTCCCGGCCGTTTTGCATGAAAGAGGCAGGACCGGATCAAGTCCGGCCCCGTCCCTTTTGGAACTTAGTACAGACCGATGACCTTGTCCATGTAGCCGACGCCTTCACCCAGGAAGGTATCCAGGTAGGTGCAAGGATCACCAAAGTCAGGGCCCCAGCCGGAACCGTAGAACATATCATAGTTGCCGGCTGCGCCGTTGGCGGCACGGTAGCCGCAGGCGTAGAAGTCTTCCGCCGTGGTGGTCTCCACGAGGTTGACGACGACGTTCTCGGCACCGAGGGTCTGCTCGATGACGGCCTTGTAAGCCTGGGCCTGAGCGGTGTTGACCTCAGCGGAGCTCAGGTACACGACATCGATCTGGATGGGCCATTCAACGCCTTCGCCCAGCTCTTCCTTCGCGGCAGCCAGGTACTCCTTGGCAGCTTCAGGCTGATACCAGCCGTCCACGCCGTCCTTGACGTTGACCTTGCAGCCCAGCTTGTCGCAGTAGAACTGGACAAGATCGCCATACAGCGTACCGGCGGCAAAGCTATCGCCATCGACCGTGACGTCGTTCTCGAGCTTCACGAACTCGGGATGCGTGTACATGTTGCGGAGGTTCTTCTCCTTCAGCTCCTCACCGCGGCTGGTGGCGTTCTGCGTCGCCTTGTCGAAGGCGTGCTGCAGGGCCTTGCGGAAGTTCTTGTTCCACATCGCGCGCTGGGTGCTGATCTTCGCGGCTTCACTCTTAGGGGAAGCAGCGTTGCCGCTCTCCAGAGCGAAGGTACCGCGGTTCAGGTTCAGGCCGCCGAAGTAGGTGGTGGAGGTGGTGTCGCTGATGTAAGCGCAGGTATCGAAGTAACCGTCATCCTTCGCCTTCTGCTGAAGGGAAGCGGTGCTCAGGGCGATACCGGCGTACACGCCCTTCACGGCATCATCATAGGTGGCGTCCAGGTTCTCACCGGCGTCGAACACCCACTTGATGGAGTTCAGGCGGATCTTATCCGCATCATAGTAGTTCTCGTTCTTGACGATCAGGATCTCGGAATCCTTCTGCAGCTTCTGCAGCAGGTAAGGTCCGCAGTAGACCTGAGACGCCACATCCTCGGACTTACCGAAGGTGTACTTGTTGGTATCGGCAGAAGCTTCCTGATACTCCGCACGACCGTACACACCGCCGCGGGACAGATAGAACTGCTCGTTGATCGGCAGGAAGATGCTATAGGTCAGCATGGTCATGAAGTAAGGGAAGTCGCCGGTCAGGGTGTAGACCAGGGTGTAATCATCCGTGGCTTCCACGCCGACACCGTCAAAGCTCTCGCCGGCCAAGTACTCGTGAACGCCGGCCACAACGCCGTCGACCAGCCAGTCAAGGCCGGCATCGGTATCCAGCATATGATGGAAACCGGCGACGAAGTCGTTCGCGGTGACATCCGCGTATTCCTTACCTTCGGAGGTGTACCACTTCGCACCCTTGCGGATGTGGAAGGTGTACTGGGTGCCATCCTCGGACACTTCCCAGGACTCAGCCAGCTTGGGCTGCAGGGTGCCGAGGTTGTCATACTGGACCAGACCGTCAACGACGTTCACGGTGATCTCGGTATCGGACTGGGAAGAGGTGTTCAGCCAGTCGATGGTGACCGGAGCGGTCGAGAAGGACGTCGTGTAGTCGCTCTGGATGGTGTAGCCCTTGCTCTCCAGATAGGCAGCGGCATCATACTCGCCCTCGCCAAGCAGAGCCTTGTTCCAAAGCTCCTTCATGGCTTCGCGGTCTTCCTTGGTGATGAACTTGTCCGCAAGCACCAGGGTGCCGACACGGTCGTCATCATTTCCCCAGTTGGCGTAAGGGACGGTACGATACGCCGCACGGCTGATGGCATAAGCACCGCCCTGGGTGGTGGTCGGGATCATGACCGCCGAATCCAGCAGCATGGCTTCCGCCTGGGCATACAGCACGAAACGCTCATCGTTCGTTTCAGCCGCCTTGGCTTCCATCATCTTCTCTTCGTAGTCTGCGAGGATGTTGTAGTAAACATCGTCATCGTCCTGACGCTCGTACACGTCGTCAGCACTGATCTTTTCGTAGACC
>CACXFD010000234.1 GCA_902766845.1 uncultured Lachnospiraceae bacterium
CGAGCGGAGCTCGCGATCTGACGCAGCGTGAGCTGCGGCAGATGTCAGCGAACGGAGCGAAGACGTTTTCCGAGACCCGCGAGCGGAGCTCGCGATCTGACGCAGCGTAAGCTGCGGCAGATGTCAGCGAACGGAGTTTATATATGTATCTGGAGGAAATCAATGTGAAGAGGAAAAAACAGGTCCTGCTTCTCCTTCTGATTCTGACCCTCTCGGGCTGCGCAGCCGGCCCGTCGCCCGCTCCGGAGAAGGAGGGCGGCAAAGTGGCCGTCGTGACCACGATCTTTCCAATCTATGACTGGGTCCGCCAGATCGCCGGCGACCGCGCGGATGTCACGCTCCTGCTGGACAGCGGCGTGGACCTGCACAGCTATCAGCCGACCGCGGACGACATCATCCGCATCACCTCGGCCGATCTGTTCCTGTACGTCGGCGGCGTATCGGACGCCTGGGTGGCGGACGCCCTGAAGGGAGCCCCGAACGGTTCCCGCACCGACATCGCGCTGCTGGAGATCCTCGGTGACAAAGCCAAGGAGGAAGAGGTCGTCGACGGCATGCAGCCCGGGGATGAAGGGCAGGGCGAAGAGGAAGAGGGGCCGGAATATGACGAGCATGTCTGGCTCTCCCTGAAAAACGCCTCGTTCTTCTGCGAACGGATCTGTGATGCCCTGTGCGGGGCCGATCCGGACGGAACGGAAACGTATCAGAAGAATGCGCAGGATTACCGGGCGAAGATCGACGGGCTCGAGACTCGGTATGAAGAGATGGCGGCCGGTGCGGCCCGCAGGACCGTCCTGTTTGCGGACCGCTATCCGTTCCGTTACCTGACCGATGACCTGGGCCTGTCCTATTACGCGGCCTTTGCCGGCTGCTCCGCGGAGACCGAAGCCAGTTTTGAGACGATCGTCTTCCTGTCCGGGAAAGTCGATGAGCTGTCCCTCCCCTGCATCCTGCAGATCGAAAGCTCGGACGGCTCGATCGCCCGCACCGTGCGTGACAACACCACCGCGAAGGATCAGGAGATCCTGACGGTCGATTCCCTGCAGTCCGTGACCGCGGAGAACGTGGACGCCGGCGTGACATACCTGTCCGTGATGGAAGAGAACCTGAACGTGCTTGCGAAGGCACTGAACTGAAAGAGGGAGAGGGGCGGACATGTCGCTGATTTCCTGTGAGAACCTGTCGCTCGGCTATGACGGGCACGTGATCGTGCGGGACCTGTCGTTTCGCGTCGAATCCGGGGATTATCTGTGTATCGTCGGGGAGAACGGCTCCGGCAAGAGCACGCTGATGCGGACCATCCTGGGCCTTCAGGCACCGATGGCCGGCCGGATCGAATTCGGGGACGGCCTTCTGCGGACCCAGATCGGCTATCTGCCGCAGCAGACGCAGGTGCAGCGGGATTTTCCCGCGTCGGTCCGGGAGATCGTTCTGTCGGGCTGTCAGAACCGTCAGGGGCTGCGGCCGTTCTATACGCGGAAGGAAAAGGAGATCGCCCGCGGCAACATGGAGAAGCTGGGCCTTCTGCCGCTCGCGCGGCGCTGCTACCGGGAACTGTCCGGCGGCCAGCAGCAGCGCGTCCTGCTGGCCCGCGCGCTGTGCGCCACACAGCGGATCCTGCTGCTGGACGAGCCGGTCTCCGGTCTGGACCCGATCGTGACCGCGGAGATGTATGATACGGTCGAACGCCTGAACCGCGAGGAAGGCATCGCGGTCGTGATGATCTCGCATGACATCGACGCGGCCATGCGGTATGCCTCCCATATTCTGCAAATCGGTTCGGACCTGTTCTTCGGCACCTGTGCGGAGTATGCGGAAAGCGGACCGGTCCTGACGGCGGAGAGGAGGCAGGCATGAGCGGCGTCTTGGAAAAACTGGCCCAGTATCTGGCCTTCCCGTTCGTACGGTACGCGCTGATCGTGGGCGTGCTGATCGCGCTGTGCTCGGCGCTTCTCGGCGTGACCCTCGTGCTCAAGCGCTTTTCGTTCATCGGCGACGGGCTGTCGCACGTCGCGTTCGGCGCCATGGCGATCGCTTCGGTCCTGAAGCTGACCGACCAGATGCCGCTGACGCTCGTGCTGACGATCCTGTGCGCCGTCCTGCTGCTTCGGACCGGGCAGAACGCGAAGATCCACGGAGACGCGGCCGTTGCGATGATCTCGGTCGGCGCGCTGGCCATCGGCTATCTGCTGCTGAACCTGTTCTCCACGTCCGGCAACCTGTCGGGCGACGTCTGCTCCACGCTGTTCGGGTCCACGTCCATCCTGACGCTGACCAAAACGCAGGTCGTGCTGAGCGGTGTCCTGTCCCTGATCGTCGTCGCGGTCTTCGTGCTGTTTTACGATAAGATCTTCTCGGTGACGTTCGACGAAACGTTCGCGCGGGCGACCGGGACGCGCGCGGAGGCCTGCAACCTGCTGATCGCGGTCGTGATCGCGGTGATCATCGTACTGGCCATGAATCTGGTCGGTTCGCTCCTGATCTCGGCGCTCGTGATCTTTCCGGCGCTGTCCGCGATGCGGCTGTTCAAGAGCTTTCTGTCCGTGACGGTCTGCTCGGCCGTGCTGTCCGTGTGCTGCGCCGTGCTCGGGATCCTGATCTCGATCCTGGCCGGCACGCCGGTCGGATCGACGATCGTTGCGGCGGACCTGGTCTGCTTTATACTGTGTTCGCTGATCGGAGCGATCCGGGGAGGAGCCTGATCATGAAACAACGAGCCTTGTCGTTTGACCGCTTTATCCGGCTCCGGCGCCGGACGGCTCTGGTGCTGGCGGTCCTGTGCCTGCTGACCGGCGCCGCCGGCTGCGGGAAATCCTCTCCCCGGCCGGAGGACGGCGCGGCCATCGCGTCCTCCCATGACGCGGGAAACGAGACGGATGCACCGAAGGACGCCGATCCGGGAACGGACGCCACGGTGCCGGCTGACGCCGATCCAGGCGCGCAGCCGGTCACGCTGCCGGACAGCACGGAGGAGACCGAAGTCTTCATCGTCGGGCCGGATGTGGACCTGACGACGCTGAGCAGCACGATGGTCTATTCTGAGGTCTATCAGATGATGATCAACCCCGAGGATTACCTGGGACGGCTGATCCGCATGCACGGCACGTTCCGCGTCTACGAGACCCCGCAGCGCAATTATTACGCCTGCATCGTCACGGACGCGACGGCCTGCTGCAAGCAGGGAATCGAGTTCGTGCTGGACGGCGACTATTCCTATCCGGAGGATTATCCGGAAGAGGACAGCAATATCACCGTCAGCGGGATCTTCGACATTTATTATGAAGGAGACAAGAAATTCTGCCAGCTGATCAACGCCAAGATGGAATGAGAGGCCGTCCGTCCGGCCCGGCCGGATCGGGACGCGGTGCGGCGCAAAAAATATAAGGAAGACAGGACCGGAGAATCGATTTTTCCGGTCCTGAATTTTTTGCGCGAAAATGACTTTATAAAGTTTTTGTGAACCCCTTGACAAGCCCGCGGACCGGGTGTAATATACGCTCAGATGGTGTTAGCACTCTAAACAGATGAGTGCTAACAAGCCAGATCACATGAGGATCACAAGAGGTACGCACTGTGGAACTGGATGAGAGAAAGGCAAAGATCCTGACGGCGATCATTCAGAATTATCAGGAGACCGGAGAGCCGGTAGGCTCCCGGACCATCTCCAAACTCACAGACCTGTCCCTGAGCTCCGCCACCATCCGGAATGAGATGGCGGACCTGGAAGAGATGGGTCTGATCGTGCAGCCTCATACGTCGGCCGGACGTATCCCGACGGATAAAGGCTACCGGCTGTACGTGGATCAGATGATGGCGGATAACCGCCGTGAGGTCGCGGAGATCAAGGATCTGGTCGTGGAGCGCGTGGACCGCGTGGAACTGTATCTGAAGCAGATGGCCAAGGTCCTGGCCGCAAACACCAACTACGCGACCATGATCACCGGCCCCAGCTATCATGACACCAAGCTCAAGTTCATCCAGCTGTCCCGTGTGGACGCCGGAAAGCTGCTGGCCGTGGTCGTCGTGGAAGGAAACGTGATCCGCAACACCATCTTTGACGTCGACGAAGGCCTGACGGACGAGGAACTGCTGTCGCTGAACCTGCTGCTGAACACCAAGCTGAACGGCCTGTCGATGCGGGAGATCAACCTTGGGATCATCAAGGACATAGAAGCCGCGGCCGGTGCGCACGGAGCCATCGTCTCGCAGGTGCTGGACGCGGTGGCGGACGCCATCCGCACGGACGATGACATGCAGGTCTACACGAGCGGCGCCACGAACATCTTCAAATATCCGGAGCTGTCCGGGAGCCAGACCGCACAGGACCTGATCAGCACCCTGGAGGATAAGAAAGACCTCGGAGAGCTGGTCCGCAGCGGACTGAAGGAGGAAGCCGGGGAAGGCATCCAGGTATACATCGGCGAGGAACTGCCGGTAGCGGCCATGAAAGACTGCAGCGTCGTGACGGCCACCTATGACCTCGGAGACGGCATGCGCGGCTCCATCGGGATCATCGGACCCAAGCGGATGGATTATCAGAAAGTCGTCGGTACCCTCCAGAAGGTCATGGACCAGCTGGACGGAGCTTATAAAAAAACGCTCGCGATCGGTAACAAGGAGCAGACATGAGTCAGAAGAAGCACGAAAAAGAAACCAGATCACCGGAAGAGCTGATCCGGGAAGGCGTGGAAGCCGCCCGGGAAGCCGCGCAGGAAGCCGGAGAGGCCGCCGCGGACCGTTCGGAGCCGCAGCCCGAAGAGCCGCAGGCCACGGGCCCGGAGGACGGAGCACAGGCCGCGCCGGAAGCGGAGCAGCCGGCAGAGAACGCCGAAAGCAAACAGCTCGCGGAGATGAAAGACCGGCTGCAGCGGCAGATGGCGGAATTCGACAATTACCGCAAGCGGACGGATAAAGAGAAAGCCGCGCAGTTCGAGATCGGCCAGCGCAGCGTGATCGAACGGATCCTTCCGGTCGTGGACAACTTTGAACGCGGCATGGCGTCCATTGCCGAAGCAGACCGCGGTCCGGTCTACGAAGGCATGGAAAAGGTATATAAGCAGCTGATGACCACGCTGCACGAGCTCGGCGTGGAGCCCATCGAGGCCGTCGGCAAGCCCTTCGACCCGAACCTTCACAATGCGGTCATGCACGTGGAGGACGACGCGGTCGAGGAGAGCACCGTGGTGGAGGAATTCCAGAAGGGCTATACCTGTCACGGAGCCGTCGTGCGGGTCAGCATGGTGAAGGTGGCAAACTGACAGGCGTCACCCGAACGGCCCCGCGGAACGGATCCGCACGGGAGAGCCGGCTGCGGGAACGTCTGGCAAGAGGAGATCTCAGAGGAAACTCTGATCACATACAACAACGATACGGAAGTATAGATACAGGAGGAAAAGAAAATGAGCAAGATCATCGGTATCGACCTGGGTACTACAAACAGCTGCGTAGCTGTCATGGAGGGCGGCAAGCCCGTCGTGATCGCGAATACGGAAGGTGTGCGTACCACGCCCTCGGTCGTCGCATTTACAAAGAACGGTGAGCGTCTGGTCGGCGAGCCGGCCAAGCGTCAGGCTGTGACCAACGCGGAGAAGACCATCTCCTCGATCAAGCGTCACATGGGCACGGATTACAAGGTGGACATC
>CACXFD010000235.1 GCA_902766845.1 uncultured Lachnospiraceae bacterium
ATCGTGCTCAAGGCTCTCGAAGCTCCGCTGTATCATATCGTCGCGAACGCCGGACTGGAAGGCTCCGTCGTGATCAACCATGTGCGTGAGTCTAAGGTCGGTATCGGCTTCGACGCCCTGAAGGAAGAGTACGTGGATATGGTCAAGGCCGGCATCCTGGATCCCGCGAAGGTGACCCGTACCGCCCTGCAGAACGCGACGAGCGTCGCCTCCACGCTGCTGACCACCGAGTCGGTCGTGGCCACCATCAAGGAGCCCGAACCGCCCATGCCTGCCGGCGGCGCCCCGGGGATGTACTAAAGCGAATGAGGCAAAGCCTCTGTTCCGGCGCGCATAGCGCGCCGGAACACATAAAAGGCCCGCCGAGAGCTTGCTCTCAGGCGGGCTTTTTGTGTGGTCGGGGGAGCAGCGTACAGCTGCTCCGGAACAGAGGCTGCGGCCGAGTGAGCCCGCGTAGCGACAGCGCGAAGCGGTGGAGCTATGCAAGCGGAGCGGAAGCCCACATAGCGACAGCGCGAAGCGGTGGAGCTATCACAAAGGACGCCGAGAGCTTGCTCTCAGGCGTCCTTCTTTGCTGCGGTCAAAAAGCAGCCGGAGGCTGCTGGTCCGTACAGAGGCTGCGGCCGAGTGAGCCCGCGTAGCGACAGCGCGAAGCGGTGGAGCTATGCACAAAGGCCCGCCGAGAGCTTGCTCTCAGGCGGGCTTTTTGTGTGGTCGGGGGAGCAGCGTACAGCTGCTCCGGAACAGAGGCTCACACGGCCTTATCTTGTCAGGAGATAATCGAGGATCCCGGTCATATATCCGGCAAGATCCTTTTCGGACAGATCCGGATCCTCCAGCACGATGTGGTAGAAGAGCCCCATCAGTGCGGCCGCGAAGACCTCGGACCGGAGCTGTACCTCCTGGGGGGAAAAGGCCGACGAATCGATCTGTCCCTTAAAAGCGATCTGGAGCTGCTGGCGCCATTTGAACGAGAACTGCGGATCTCCGTTGGGCCCCAGAAGGGCAGCATACCATTTCAGGTTCTCGCGGATATGGCGGATGACGGCCGGCGCCATCTCTTTAAAGCGGTGCGGGTCCGTGATGCGGGCATAGTTGTCCGATAGTGTCCGACACTGGGCTTCCAGATACGATTCGACATGTTCGAGCAGGGAGCGCTTGTCATCGAAATACAGGTAGAAAGTGGAGCGGGCGATACTGCAGATCTCACAGATGCGAGAAACACTGACGCCGTCAAGGCCCTCTTTTTCATAGATCTGGCGGAAAGCGTCCTCGATCATCCGGATCGTGTTCTCTCGGTTCAGATCTCTTCGCTGGGCTGCCATACGGTCCCTCCTTTTACTGACGGAGCTTCCAACAAACTACGGATCAGGCATGGGTGTCCAGTTTCTTTACTTCACAAGGGCGGACGTACTGCACAAATGAAATGACAGAAATGACACAGTTACTATAGCATATCTTTAAAAAAATGCAACGAAAATCGACACGGAGCGCCAAAAAACGGCCGGTTTTCGATCCGACCGACCGTTTTTTGCATCTTAGACGGCTCTGAGCCGCCATCCGTGCCGAAAACGCAAAAACCGTTTGCAAATGGGCGAAGATATGATATACTATATGCGTTTCATTTTGAGAAGCACCGAAGGAGGATGACCGCCATGAAGCATATCCAGACGCTGAATGAGAACACGCTGCAGAACACCGTCCAGCACGGCGGCTGCGGAGAATGCCAGACGTCCTGCCAGTCTGCCTGCAAGACGTCCTGCACCGTTGGGAACCAGACCTGCGAGAACGAAGCGCAGAAGAAGTGATCCCTTCCGGTCGGCATAAGCTGTAAAGCAACAGAGCAGGGAGCGATGCTCGCATCGCTCCCTGCTTTATGATGAGAAAAAGACAGGAGGATGGCCGATGGTGCATCGGTTTGAGAATAACGGCTACCGGATCGCGCTCGATGAATGCAGCGGAGCGGTGCATGTCCTGGACGCGGAGACGTACGCGGTCCTGGGTCTTCTGGACGGGCTGGAAGGAAAAGCTGCTGCGGACCGTCTGGAGCATCTTCGGCAGATGACGCCTGCGCAGGCCGTCAGGGAAACAGAAATGCAGGCCGCGAAGGAAGCTGCCCAACAAGAGAGACAGGCCGGAAAAGACGCCATGCTGCAGGCCGCGAAGGATGCGGCAGAACACACCACCCGGACATTGGCCGTCATCGCGGCGCTCCCGCCGGAAGAATACCGCGAGATCCTGGATGAGATTCGGGAGCTGGCGGACCGGGGGATGCTCTTCAAGGAAGATACCTACCGTCAGGGCCTGATCGATTTCCAAAAGAGAAAGACCGTCGTCAAGGCGCTCTGCCTGCACATCGCCCATGACTGCAACCTGGCCTGCCGCTACTGCTTTGCGGGCGAGGGAGAGTATCACGGGGACCGGGCGCTGATGAGCTTCGAGGTCGGGAAAAAGGCGCTGGATTTCCTGATCGAAAACTCCGGGAACCGCCGCAACCTCGAGGTGGATTTCTTCGGCGGGGAGCCGCTGATGAACTGGGAGGTCGTCAAACGGCTGGTCGCGTACGGACGGGAGCAGGAGAAGCTCCATGACACGAACTTCCAGTTCACGCAGACCACGAACGGCGTGCTGCTGAACGATGAGATCATGGAGTTCTGCAACCGCGAGATGGCGAACGTCGTGCTGTCGCTGGACGGCCGCAAAGAGGTCAATGACCGGATGCGTCCGACCCGGAACGGCAAGGGCAGCTATGACCTGATCGTCCCCAAATTCCAGAAGTTCGCTTCGCAGCGCCGCGCCCTTGGGAAGAGCTATTACGTGCGCGGGACGTTCACGCGCGAGAACCTGGATTTCGCGTCGGACGTGCTGCATTACGCGGACCTCGGCTTTGACCAGCTGTCGATGGAGCCGGTCGTCGCGCCGCCCGAAGAGCCCTACGCTCTGCAGGAGGAAGACCTGCCGCGGCTCATGGAGGAATATGACCGGCTGGCGCGTGAGTTCGTCGAGCGCAAAAAAGCCGGAAAAGGCTTTACATTTTTCCATTTTATGCTAGATTTAGAAGGCGGCCCCTGCGTCTATAAGCGCCTGTCGGGCTGCGGCTCGGGCACGGAGTATCTGGCCGTCACGCCGTGGGGGGACCTGTATCCCTGCCACCAGTTCGTCGGAAACCCGGATTTCCTGCTCGGAAACGTGGAAGAGGGGATCGTCCGGCCGGAGATCTGCAATGAGTTCAAACTCTGCAACGTCTACGCCAAGCCTTCCTGCCGGGACTGCTTCGCGCGGTTCTACTGCAGCGGCGGCTGCGCGGCCAATGCCTACAATTTCCACGGAAAGATCACAGACGCGTACGAGATCGGCTGCGCGCTGGAAAAGAAGCGCGTGGAATGCGCGCTGATGATCAAGGCGGCCCTCGCGGAGAAGGCCTGAGACCGGATAACCTGCCGTGAGCGCCGGGCGGCGCCGCGGTGAAATAAAGGAGAGTTCGTTATGAGCAAATCGTATACGGGAAAGAAGGGACAGGCGGGTCCCGGGATCCTGAAGATCCTGATCGTGCTGGCGGCCATCGCCTTCTTTGCCTACACCTCGGTCGTCGGACTGGGCGCAAACGGAGCCGGATCGCTCTCGAACGTGAAGCTGGGCCTGGACCTGGCCGGCGGCGTGAGCATCACCTACCAGGCTGTGGACGAAGACGTTTCGGCCGTGGACATGTCGGATACGCAGTATAAGCTCCTGCAGCGCGCGCAGTCGTATTCGAACGAGGCGGAGGTCTACCCGGAGGGCGGCAACCGCATCAACGTGGATATCCCGGACGTCACGGACGCCAACGCCATCCTGGCGGATCTCGGCAACCCCGGAAGCCTGGAGTTCCGCGATGAGAACGGGAACGTGGTCCTGTCCGGTACGGACGTGGCCGGCGCGGTCGGTGTGATCAATGACAAATATACGTCGGCGCGGGATCATTACCTGGTCCAGCTGACGCTGAACGATGAGGGCGTGAAGAAGTTCTCGGAGGCGACGGCCGCCAACATCGGAAAGCCCATCCATATCGTCTACGACGGTCAGGTCGTGTCCTCGCCGATCGTCCAGTCCGCGATCACGCAGACGACCTGCGAGATCAACGGCCTCGAATCGTATGAGGAAGCGGACCGGCTCGCGACCACGATCCGCATCGGCGCCCTGCCGCTGCAGCTGGAAGAGATCCGTTCGACGGTCGTCGGCGCCAAGCTCGGCGAGGAGGCCATCCAGACCAGCCTGAAGGCGGCCCTGATCGGCTTCATCCTGCTGGCGGTCTTCATGATCGCGGTCTACGGCGTGATGGGCCTGGCCGCGGATATGGCGCTGGCCCTGTACGTGGGCCTCGTGATCTTCCTGATCGGCGCGTTTGAGCTGACCATGACGCTGCCCGGCATCGCCGGCATCATCCTCGGCATCGGCATGGCCGTGGACGCAAACGTGATCATCTTTGCGCGTATCCGCGAGGAACTGGCTGCCGGAAAGAGCGTCGACGGCGCGATGAAGGCCGGCTTCTCGAAGGCCCTGTCCGCCATCATCGACGGCAACGTGACCACGCTGATCGCGGCGGCCATCCTGTTCCTGCTCGGCTTCGGCACCATCCGCAGCTTCGCGCAGACGCTGGCCATCGGCATCGTCGTGTCGATGTTCACGTCGCTCGTCGTGACGCGCTTTGCCCTGCGCGGTCTGTACCAGCTGGGCCTGCAGAGCCCGAAGCTCTACGGCTACCGCGAAGCGAAGGCGGCTAAGGAAAAGAAGCCGTTCGATTTTGTGGGCAAGGGAAAGATCTTCGCCCTGATCTCGATCGTGATCATCGTGGCCGGCCTTGTCACCATCGCGGTGCGCGGCCTCAACTACAGCCTTGAGTTCTCCGGCGGCACGTCCACCGGCGTGACGTTCACCGAGGAGATGAGCCGTGAGCGCATCGAAGGCGAACTGATCCCGCTGGTCTCGAAGATCACCGGGGACAATGATATCCAGTACCAGCAGGTCCTGCAGACCTCGGAGCAGCAGTCGGCCGGCGAATACCAGGTCGTCGTGCGCACGCGCACGCTGAGCGTGGACGAACGCCTGCAGATGCAGAAGGATCTCGAAGAGGCCTTCGGCATCGACGCGGAGAAGATCACGGCGGAGACCATCGGCGCGGTCGTGTCCGGCGAGATGCGCCGGACCGCGGTCGTCTCGGTCCTGCTCGCGACGCTCGCGATGCTGATCTACATCTGGTTCCGGTTCAAGGACATCCGCTTCGGCGCCAGCTCCGTGCTGGCCCTGATCCATGACGTGCTCGTCGTGCTGACCGCGTACGCGGTGCTGCGCTGGACCGTCGGCAACACGTTCATCGCCTGCATGCTGACGATCGTCGGCTATTCGATCAACGCGACCATCGTCGTGTTCGACCGCATCCGCGAGAACCGCAAGGCGGAGCCCCGGACGGATCTGCGCGAGATCGTGAACCGCAGCATCACGCAGACGCTGTGGCGCAGCGTGAACAGCTCGTTCACGACCTTCCTGATGGTCTTCGTGCTGTTTATCTTCGGCGTCACGAACATTCGTGAGTTCGCGCTGCCGCTGATGGTCGGCATCGTGTGCGGCACCTATTCCTCGGTCTGCCTGGCCGGCAACCTCTGGTACCTGATGTCCACGAAACTGAAAAAGAAGGAGAACTGATCTTACGGGGACGGAGTCCGGCGCAAAGGCCGCGCAGCGGCTGAACGGCAGACACAGAAAACCGTTTGACAAACCGGGCGCTTTTCGGTAAGATGATAGAAACGCAAAAGGCGCGGATGGGGAAGAGTAGGAGCGGAAAGGCCTGCAGAGAGCTGCCGGACGGTGCAAGGCAGCAGCCGGAACGCTGTGAACTGGCCCCGGAGCCCCGCAGGCGAGAGCCGTTCGGCCGTAGTCTGCGGCGGGTCGTCCCGTTACAGACGGTCGAGTGCGCAGCCCGCACGGCTGCGAATGAGAGTGGTACCGCGGAGCCTTTCCGTCTCTTGGGAGACGGGAAGGCTCTTTTTTTCGAACCGGGGTCCCGGCAGAGCGGGCCGGCGCCCGCACGGAGCCCGGATCCGAAAAGAACGTTATGCAGGAGGAAGCATCATCCATGAGCGAAACAACGTACAATCCCCGCGTGATCGAGCCCAAATGGCAGAAGTACTGGGAAGAGCATCAGACGTTCAAGACGGACGTCTGGGACTTCTCCCGCCCGAAGTTCTATGCGCTGGACATGTTCCCGTATCCGTCCGGCGTGGGCCTGCACGCGGGTCATCCCGAAGGATATACGGCCACGGACATCGTGTCCCGCATGAAGCGGATGCAGGGCTATAACGTGCTCCATCCGATGGGATATGATTCATTCGGCCTGCCCGCGGAGCAGTACGCGATCCAGACCGGCCACCATCCGAACGGGTTTACGGAGAAGAATATCGAGACCTTTACCCGCCAGCTCAAGAGCCTCGGCTTCGACTATGACTGGTCGCGGCAGGTGGAGACGTCGTCTCCGGATTTCTACCACTGGACCCAGTGGATCTTCAAGCAGCTGTATCTGGACGGCTACGCCAAGCTCGTGGACATGCCGGTCAACTGGTGCGAAGAGCTGGGCACCGTGCTCTCGAACGATGAGGTCATCGACGGAAAGAGCGAGCGCGGCGGCTATCCGGTGGTCCGCAAGAACATGAAGCAGTGGGTCATCGACCAGGCCGCGTTCGCGGAAGAACTGCTCGAGGGCCTCGACGAGATCGACTGGCCGCGCTCCACCAAGGAGATCCAGCGCAACTGGATCGGCCGCAGCGAGGGCGTGGAGGTGGATTTCAAGATCGTCGGAGGCGGGGATTTCTCGATCTACACGACCTGCATCGAGACGATCTACGGCATCACG
>CACXFD010000236.1 GCA_902766845.1 uncultured Lachnospiraceae bacterium
TAAATGCGCGCGTATCGTCGGTGATACGATGGGTAAATACCACCCGCACGGCGACACCTCGATCTACGGATCCCTGGTCAATATGGCACAGGAATGGTCGATGCGCTATCCGCTGGTCGACGGCCACGGCAACTTCGGTTCCGAGGACGGCGACGGCGCTGCGGCCATGCGTTATACCGAGGCCCGTCTGTCGAAGATCTCGATGGAGATGCTCGCGGATATCAACAAGGATACCGTGGACTTTGTCCCGAACTTCGATGAGACGGAGAAGGAGCCCGTGGTCCTGCCGGCCCGGATCCCGAACCTGCTCGTGAACGGCACCACCGGCATCGCGGTCGGCATGGCGACCAACATCCCGCCGCACAACCTCGGCGAGGTCGTCGAGGCGGTCGTGAAGATCATCAACAACCAGATCATCGAGAACCGTGAGACGACCGTGGATGAGCTGATGCAGGTCATCCAGGGACCGGACTTCCCGACCGGCGCCATGATCCTCGGGCGTCAGGGCATCGAGGAGGCGTACCGGACCGGCCGCGGCAAGATCAAGGTCCGCGCGGTCACGGATATCGAGCCGATGAAGAACGGCAAGAGCCGCATCGTGGTCTCGGAGCTGCCTTATATGGTGAACAAGGCAAAGCTCGCCGAGAAGATCGCGGACCTCGTGAACAACAAACACATCGACGGCATCACGGACATCCGTGATGAATCCGACCGCCAGGGCAACCGGCTCGTCATCGAGCTGCGCCGCGACGTGAACCCGAGCATCATCCTGAACCAGCTGTTCAAGCACACCGAGATGCAGACCACGTTCGGCGTGATCATGCTCGCGCTCGTGAACGGGGAGCCCAAGGTCCTGAACCTGCGCGACCTGCTCGTGCTCTATCTGGATCACCAGAAGGAAGTCGTGACGCGTCGCACGCGCTATGACCTGAACAAAGCCGAAGAGCGCGCCCATATCCTGGAAGGCCTGCTGATCGCGCTGGATAACATCGACGAAGTGATCCAGATCGTGCGGTCGTCCCAGAATACGCAGGAAGCCAAGACCCGCCTGATGGAGCGCTTCGGCCTGACGGATCCCCAGAGCCAGGCCATCGTGGATATGCGTATCCGCCAGCTGACCGGTCTGGAGCGTGAGAAGATCGAACAGGAATACGCGGAGCTGGTCGAAAAGATCGCGGAATACAAGGCCATCCTTGCGGACGAGAAGCGCCTGCTGATGGTCATCCGTGAAGAGATCCTGCAGGTCAGCGCCAAGTACGCGGATGAGCGCCGGACCCAGATCGGCATGGACGAGGGCGAGTTCGTCGACGAGGACCTGATCCCGAAGAAGAACGTCGTGATCGCGATGACCAACCTCGGCTACATCAAGCGCATGAGCGTGGACCAGTTCCGGAACCAGAACCGCGGCGGCAAGGGCATCAAGGGCATGGCCACCATCGAGGACGACTTCATCGCGGAGCTCCTGATGACGACCACGCATCATTACCTGATGTTCTTCACGAACAAGGGCCGCGTGTACCGCCTGAAGGCGTACGAGATCCCCGAAGCCGGCCGGACCGCGCGCGGCACCGCCGTCGTGAACCTGATCCAGCTGATGTCGGACGAAAAGGTCACGGCCGTGATCCCGCTGCAGAAGTTCGAGGAAGACAAGTACCTCTTCATGGTCACCAAGGACGGCATGGCCAAGAAGACCTCGCTCAAGGAATACGAGAACATCCGCCGCAACGGCATCCAGGCCATCTCGCTGCGTGACGGCGACGAGCTGATCGAAGTCAAGGTCACGAACAACGAAAAGGACATCCTGATGGTCACGCGCAAGGGCATGTGCATCCGCTTCCATGAAACGGACGTGCGCGCCACGGGCCGCGTGTCGATGGGCGTCATCGGCATGAAACTGGACGCGGACGATGAAGTCGTGGGTATGCAGCTGAATACCCAGGGCGACGCGATGCTGATCATCTCCAGCCGCGGCATGGGCAAGCGCACCCGGATGGAAGAGTTCAGCCCGCAGAACCGCGGCGGCAAGGGCGTCAAGTGCTACAAGATCAGCCCGAAGACCGGTGAAGTGGTCGGCGTCAAGGCCGTCAAGGAAGACGACGAGATCATGCTGATCACCACGGAAGGCATCCTGATCCGCACCTCGGTCGCGCAGGTGTCGCGCCTCGGCCGGATCACGTCGGGCGTGCGCGTCATCAACGTGGCGGAGAACCACACGGTGGCCGGCATCGCCAAGGTACGGGACGGCGAGAACAAGACCAGCGAAGAGACGCTGGAGCAGATGGAGCTCGAGCTCGAGAACGAAGATAAGTAAACGATGAAGGAGCGGGAGCCCGGCGGGCCGGGCTCCCGCGAACCGTGACGGCCCGGCCGCAGACAAGTCCTGCAGCCGGGCCGTATCTGACCGGCGGCCGGAGGAGCCCCGCAAGCGGACGAAGAACGCCGGCCGGCCGCAAAGACAGACCAGCCGTCTACAAAGACAGGTCAGTCGGCGGCAAAGACAGATCGGCCGGACGCAAAAAGATACCGGCCGGCCGCTAAGGCAGATCGGTCGGCCGCCGGGACAGAGAAAGCGGCCGTGCCGGCCGGGCACGCAGAATGCAGGAGGAGGCATATGAGAGAGATCCGGGCGGAGAAGATCACGGAGGCTGTGGCGCGGCTCTGCATACAGGCCAATCTGGACCTGTCCGCGGACATGCGCCGGGCGCTGGAGGATGCTTCGGAAAGAGAGGAGTCCGCTCTCGGACAGAGCGTGCTCGGACAGCTGCGGGAGAATCTCCGGCTGGCCGGGCAGCAGCAGATCCCGATCTGCCAGGACACCGGCATGGCCGTGGTGTTCCTCGAGATCGGCCAGGACGCGCACGTCACGGGCGGAGATCTGACCGCGGCTGTGAACGAAGGGGTGCGCCGCGGATATACGGACGGCTATCTTCGCAAATCCGTGGTCTCGGATCCGCTGCTGCGGGAGAATACCGGCGATAACACGCCGGCTGTCCTGCATACCGAGATCGTGCCCGGCGACCAGGTGAAGATCACGGTCGCGCCGAAGGGCTTCGGCAGCGAGAATATGAGCCGGATCTTCATGCTCAAGCCCGCGGACGGCGCCGAGGGCGTGAAGGAAGCCGTGCTGACCGCCGCGCGCGAGGCCGGCCCCAACGCCTGCCCGCCGATGGTCGTCGGCGTCGGCATCGGCGGCACGTTCGAGCAGTGCGCGCTGCTCGCGAAGAAGGCGCTGCTGCGCCCGGTCGGGAGCCGGTCGCCGCTGCCGCACATCGCGCAGATGGAAGCGGAACTGCTGGAGCAGATCAACCGCAGCGGCATCGGCCCCGGAGGCCTGGGCGGCCGCGTGACCGCGCTGGGGCTGCAGATCGAAACGTATGCGACGCACATCGCCGGGCTGCCGGTGGCCGTCAACATCTGCTGTCACGTGAACCGGCACGCGTCGGCCGAACTGTAAGGAGGACGGGGATGGACAAGAGAGAAAACGCCGCGGCCGCGGAGCGGACCGTGCAGGCGGCCGGCGAAAAGCAGGTACGCTTCCCGATGACCCGGGAGCAGGCCGCACAGCTGCGCGCCGGCGATGTCGTGAAGATCTCCGGCGTCATCTATGTGGCGCGCGACGCCGCGCATAAGCGCATGACCGAGGATCTGGCCGCAGGGAAGGACCTGCCGTTCGATCCGATGGACAACGCGGTCTATTATATGGGACCGTCTCCGGCGCGTCCGGGGCAGGTCATCGGCTCCGCGGGGCCCACGACGGCCGGCCGCATGGACAAGTATACGCCCGAACTGATCCGCCGGGGCCTTCGCGCGATGATCGGCAAGGGCCGGCGCACGCAGGCCGTCAAGGATGCCGCGCGCGAATACGGCTGCGTTTATCTGGCTGCGGTCGGGGGCGCGGGCGCGCTGCTCGCGAGCTGCATCAAGGCGTCGGACGTCCTCGCCTATCCCGAACTGGGGCCCGAGGCCGTGCGGAAGCTGACCGTGGAGGACATGCCGGCCGTAGTGGTCCTGGACGCGGAGGGACATGACCTCTACGAGACCGAACCGGCCCGGTGGCGGGAGGCGTGAGCGGGAACGGAACGCAGGGAGCGGAAGAGAGGCTGCGTAAGACCGGCTGCGTAAGACCGGCAGCGGAAAACCGTAGGAAAACCGTAAGTTTGGCAGCGGAAGACGGCCGGATCCGCCCGGAAAAGAGGCCGGCGCTGGCCGCGCCACCCGTCGTCCTGCCGCACGCAGAGCAGGAATAACTTGACAACGTCCGCCCCCGCCTTTATAATGGGATACGCATCCGGTCAGCAAGGATGCGCATGGAGAAGTACTCAAGTGGCTGAAGAGGCTCCCCTGCTAAGGGAGTAGGCCGGTAGTCCCGGCGCGAGGGTTCAAATCCCTCCTTCTCCGCACGAAAAGGAGCTCGTTGGAGCTCCTTTTTTGTATCTGAAAAAACGCGGACGGAAGCCGGGCCGCGGCCGGAAGAGACCGGAAGCGCCCGGTGAGCCGGACAGAGAGCCGGACAAAGAGATGAACAGAGAACCGGGAAAAGAGCCGGAACAGATCGGAGGGGGCAGGATCGCGATGGACCGTTATTATGAAGAGCTCAGGGTCCGCGTGCACGCGGAAGAGATGGGGACCGGTCTGTGCGTGACTGTTTCCGGGGGAGACCGGGCGCACATCGGCTCCGTGGCCATGGCAGAACCGCGGCCCAGCCTGACCGGAGACGGGAGCGGCTCCGCGACCGTGTCCGTTCACAACTGGACAGGCCACAAGGACGGCGAGGTGGCCGAGCCGCTCGCGCAGCGGATTGCGTCCCGGCTGGGGCGCAGGACCGTGGTCGTCTGCGGCCTGCATTACGAGGGGGCCGATGCGGGATTGTTTAAGAAAGTGGAGGAACTGACGGAGCGCATCGCCGCGGAGATCGAAGAGCAGTTCGGGGAGATCAAAGAGCTGTTTGATGCTGCCGGCAGGGCATGAGAGGAAGACCGTTTCGGAGACGGACCACTAAATCTTGTGGGCATAAAAAGGCGGTCCGGCCAGATGTTGCGGTCCGCGCGGGCGGGAGGTTTTGATGTCCAAAAAGGCTGATTTTGCGCGCAATTCGGGCATTTTCGGA
>CACXFD010000237.1 GCA_902766845.1 uncultured Lachnospiraceae bacterium
CCGCTCCCGCGGCTCCTTGTCTTAATGAAAATACATCCGCTGTCTTGACTTATCCCCCGATTCGGAGTAAAGTGATAGAGGTATATCGGCATCATGGGGGAGAGTGCGTTGCGTGTGATCGCGGGCCGGGCACGGCATATACCTCTGCAGACCGTTCCGGGGCAGACCACGCGCCCCACACAGGACCGGATCAAGGAGACCCTGTTCAATATCCTGCAGCCGCAGATCGCGGAGACCGCGTTTCTGGACCTGTTTTCCGGAAGCGGCGGCATCGGGATCGAGGCGCTCAGCCGCGGCGCCCGGCGCGCCGTATTCATCGAACAGGATCCGCGGGCCGCTTCCTGCATTCGGGCAAACCTGAAAAAGACGCGTCTGGAAGAGGCCGCGCAGGTGCTTCCGGTCAGCGTTTCGGCCGGACTGAAGAGGCTTTCGGGACAGGGAGCGTTCGACATCGTCTTCATGGATCCGCCGTACCGCAAGGGTCTGGATGAGGAGGCCCTCCGGCAGCTGTCCGGGTCGGACCTGATCACGCCGGAGACGCTGCTGATCGTGGAAGCGCCGCTGGATCAGGATCTGCGCCCGCTGGAAGAAGCCGGATACCGGATCGTGCGGCGGAAGGAATACAAAACGAACCAGCATGTGTTTTTACAGCCCGTGTCAGAGCCGGATCTGAAAGACGCCGCGCGGGAAGAAAAAGAATAAACCGGAAAGTTGAATCATATTGCCTATGAGAATCGGAGTCTATCCGGGCAGCTTTGACCCGGTCACCTTCGGGCATCTGGATATCATCGAGCGCGCCTCGCTGATGTTCGACCGGCTGATCGTCGGTGTGCTCGTGAATAATGAAAAACGTCCGCTCTTTTCGGCGGATGAGCGTGTGAACATGCTCCGCATCGCGACGCGGCACCTGCCCAACGTGGAGGTCCGCGGCTTTCAGGGCCTGCTCGTGGATTTCGCGAAGGAGGTCGGGAGCACAGTGATCGTCCGCGGACTGCGCGCGGTCACGGACTTTGAATATGAGCTGCAGATGGCTCAGATGAACCGGACGCTCGATCCGTCGCTGGACACGGTGTTCCTGAACACGGATCTCAGATATGCGTACTTAAGTTCCAGCCTGGTCAAGGAAGTGGCGTCGTTCGACGGGGATATCTCGTCGTTCGTGCCGGACTTCGTGGCAAGGCAGGTCGCTGAAAAAAACAAGAAATAAAAAGGGGTAAAGGGTATGAGCAGAATCGAGCAGATGATCGATGAGATCGAAGAATACATGAACGGATGCAAGCCGCAGACGTTCAACAACAAGAACATCATCGTCGAAAAGGACGTGCTGGAAGAGATGCTCGAAGAGCTCCGGGACATGACGCCCGAAGAGATCAAGCGGTATCAGAAGATCATCGCCAACCAGGACGCCATCATCAGCGACGCCCAGGCACAGGCCAACCAGATGATCGAGAACGCCACCCGCCGCACGAACGAACTGATCAGCGAGCATGAGATCATGCAGCAGGCGCTCGCGCAGGCGAATGACCTGCTGGAGCAGGCGAATGCCCAGGCGCAGCAGATCGTGGACCGCGCGACGGAAGACGCGCAGGAGATCCGCGAAGGCGCCATCGGATATACGGACGATATGCTCCGCACGCTGCAGTCCATCATCTCTTCGTCGATGGACGGCGCCCGCACGCAGTATGAAGGCCTGCTGTCGCAGCTGAAGACCAACTATGACGTGGTCGTCGGCAACCGTGCACAGCTGGCCCCGCAGGAAGAGCCGCAGGTGGACGTGCCGCTGGAGCAGAACAAATAATCCGGCCGGATCAGGATCCGGATCGGGAAAAAGCGGCTGGCGCATGAAGGATGCGGCAGCCGTTTTGCGTGAAGCCGGTTTTGCGTGATGACAGTTTTGTGTGATGACAGTTTTGCGCGAAGATAGAGAAAAGAGGACAGAGATGGAATATGTAACGGCGGGCCTGGAGCCCCGGCGTGTGTTTGAGATCTTCGAGGACCTGACGCGGATCCCGCACGGGTCGTATAACACCAAGCAGATCAGCGATCACTGCGTGCGGTTCGCGAAGGACCTGGGCCTGTTCGTCCGGCAGGATGACCTGAACAACGTAGTGATCAAAAAGCCGGCCTCGGCCGGGGCGGAGGACGCGCCGGCCCTGATCCTGCAGGGCCATCTGGATATGGTCGCGGAGAAGGATCCGGACAGCACGCATGACTTTACCAAAGACCCGCTGGCGCTGCGCGTCGTCGGAGACCGTCTGACGGCGACCGGCACCACGCTCGGCGGCGATGACGGCATCGCGGTCGCGATGATCCTGGCCATCCTGGAAGACGACAGCCTGCCTCATCCGGCGCTCGAGTGCCTGCTGACCACGGAAGAGGAGGTAGGCATGGAAGGCGCGCAGGGCGTGGACCTGTCGGACTTTTCCGGCCGGATGATGCTGAACCTGGATTCCGAGAACGAGGGCGTCTTTACGGTCGGCTGCGCGGGCGGACTGCGCACGGACCTGATCCTTCCGGTGGAACGCGAGCCGCTGACCGGCACCGCGGTAAAACTGACCGTCGGGGGCCTTGTCGGAGGCCATTCCGGCGTGGAGATCGACAAGGGCCGCGCGAACGCCAACATCCTGATGGGGCGCCTCCTGTATGCGCTCGGTCAGGAGACCGAATTTGCCCTGTGCGAACTGGCCGGCGGCATGAAGGATAACGCGATCCCGTTCCTTTGCGAAGCCACGGTCCTGATCCGGCCGGAAGACACGGACCGCCTGCTGGAGACCGTGCGGGAGGAAGAAGCGCGTGAGAAGAGCATCTGGGCCGCGTCCGAGCCCGGTCTGTTCGTCACGGCGCAGGTCCTCGGCACACAGGAGGAGATGTGCGTGACCATGCTGGATCAGGAAAAACTGATCTTCCTGCTGAACCAGTGCCCGAACGGGATCCAGGCCATGAGCATGGATGTGAAGGGACTGGTGGAAACGTCGCTGAACCTCGGCATGCTCCGGCTGAAGGGGCAGGAGGCGTCGGTGCGCTTCTCGCTCCGCTCCGCCAAAACGGCTTCGAAGCAGCTCCTGAAGGAAAAACTGGAGTACCTGATCGGCTTTCTGGGCGGCGAGGCCGTCCATGCCGGCGATTATCCGGCCTGGGAGTATGTGCCGGAGAGCCGCCTGCGCGACGTCTGCCGCCGCGTCTATACGGAGCAGACCGAACGGGAGCCGCAGGTCGTGACCATCCACGCGGGCCTCGAATGCGGCCTGCTGGCAGAAAAGCTCCCGGGGCTGGACGGCGTGTCCGTGGGACCGGACATGGCGGACATCCATACGCCGCGCGAGAGCCTGTCCATCCCGTCGGTGGGGCGGGTGTATGCGTTCGTGCTGGGCGTGCTGAAAGAACTGGCCGGGCCGGGACCGGCCTGATATGACCGGACCGGGACAGATACGCCCCGGCCGGATGCAGGAGGGATCTCATGGAGATCACGATGTGGAAAAAGGTGCTGATGCCTTATGAGCTGGCCGTTTCCGAGCTGACCATGAAGTTTCAGCAGATGATCGAGGAATACCGCAAGCTCGGGATCTATTCCCCGATCGAGCGTGTCGACGGCCGCGTCAAGGCGCTGTCCAGCATCCTCGAGAAGTGCGAAAAAAAAGGAATCGAAGCCGAAGACGCCACTAAGTATATCGAGGACATCGCCGGGATCCGGCTGATCTGCCAGTTCGTGGAGGATATTCCGCGCGTCGTCGAGATCATCCGCGGCCGCCGGGACATCCGCGTCAAAAAAGAGGACGATTATGTCCGCTACCGCAAGGATTCCGGTTACCGCAGCTATCATATGATCGTCTATTATACGGTCGAGACCGTGCTCGGCGTGCAGGAGGTGCAGGCGGAGATCCAGATCCGGACCATGGCCATGAACTTCTGGGCCACGATCGAGCATTCGCTCCAGTATAAGTATGAGGGGAACGTCCCCGAAAACATCCGCCTGCGCCTGAAGAATTCCGCGGATGCGGTCCTGGCGCTCGATTCCGAGATGTCGTCGATCCGCGACGAGGTCATGGACGCCCAGCGCTTCTTCAGTGAAAAGGCCATCCTGGTCTACGATATCCTCAACAATATCCAGGCGCTCTACGAGACGGAGAACGAAGAGGCCATGATCAACATCCAGAACGAGTTCTATGAGCTCTACAAGACCGCGGACCTGCCCAAGCTGCAGGATTTCAACGCGAAGCTGGACGCGATCGCGGCGCGCAAGAAAAAACAGGAGCTTTGATACATGACACTGCCTGCTGCTTTTACCGACAGGATCCGGGAGATGCTGGGAACGGAGACCGACGCGTTTCTGGCATCTTTTCGTGAGCCCGCCCGGAACGGGCTGAGGATCCATCCCGGGCGCTGGAGCGCGCAGGAGTTCCTGCAGAGCGGACTGTGCGAGGCCGATCCGGTTCCCTGGTGCCCGGACGGTTTCTGCATCCTGTCCCAGGAGCGCCTGTCCCGCCATCCGTATTACTACGCGGGCCTGTATTATCTGCAGGAGCCCAGCGCGATGGCGCCGGCCGCCCTGCTTCCGGTCACCCCGGGTGACCGTGTGCTGGACCTGTGCGCGGCGCCCGGTGGCAAGAGCACGGCGCTGGCCGCGCGTCTGGCCGGGACCGGCTTCCTGCTCTCGAACGATGTGAGCCGCAGCCGTGCGCGCGCTCTGGTCAAAAACCTTGAGATGTTCGGCGCGTCGGCCATGGCCGTGTCCTGTGAGACGCCGCAGGCGCTCGCCGAGAAGTTTCCGGAGAAGTTCGATAAGATCCTCGTGGACGCGCCGTGCTCGGGCGAGGGCATGTTCCGGCGCGACCCGTCCATGGTGACGGCCTGGCAGCGCCGCGGCCCCGCGGAATACGTGCCGCTCCAGCGGAGCATTCTCGAAGCCGCGGTCCGGTGCCTGGCGCCGGGCGGCATGCTGCTGTATTCGACCTGCACGTTCTCGGAGGAAGAGGACGAGGGGAACGTGGCCTGGCTCCTGGAACGGGAAACGGACCTGTCGCTCGAGCCGCTCCCGCTGACCGGAGGCATGCAGCCGGGGCGGCTGGGCCTGACCGGCTGCGCGCGGTTCTGGCCGCACCACGTAAACGGGGAAGGGCATTTTGCGGCCCTGCTCCGGAAGGGCGGAAAGGCGGATAACGGCCGACCGGACCGAGAGGCGCCCGACAGCAGATCGTCCGGCGCGGCCCCTTCCCTGGAAGCCTTCCTCGGACGCCAGCCGTATCGGACGGTGCGGGAAGCGCTGGCCGGGACCGAGATCGGAGAGAAGATCACGAAGCCGTTTGACGGATACCGGGCGTATGTCAAGGGAACCTACCTGTATGCGGTCTCGGAGACGGCCCTTCTGGACCGGAGCCTCGGATACCTGCGCACCGGCCTGCTGCTCGGGGAATGGAAGAAGGACCGGTTCGAGCCGTTCCAGGCGCTCGCGATGACGCTCACGCCGGATACGTTCGCCTCGTCGGTATCCCTGCCGGCCGATGACGAACGCCTGATCCGGTATCTGAAGGGTGAAACGCTGGACATCACGGAGACGGAAGCGAAAGGCCCCGAGGGCTGGACGCTCGTCTGTGCGGACCGTTTCGCGCTGGGCTTTGCCAAGCGGACCGGTCTGCGGCTCAAGAACAAGTATCACGCCGGCTGGCGCTGGCAGGGCTGACGGATATGAGAAAACTGACCGATTATCAGGCCGTGATCTTCGATATGGACGGGACGCTGCTCGATTCGATGTGGATGTGGAAGGACATCGACATCCGCTTTCTGTCGCAGCACGGACTGGACATGCCGGAGGATCTGCAGAAGGAGATCGAAGGCATGAGCTTTGCCGAGACGGCCGTCTATTTCAAAGAACGGTTCCGTCTGCAGATGAGCGTGGAGGCCATCATGAAGGTCTGGAACGACATGACCATGGACTCCTACGTGAACGATGTGAGGCTCAAGCCCGGCGCCCGTGACCTGCTCCGCTATCTGAAGGCGCACGGCGTGCCGATGGGGATCGCGACGAGCAATTCCCGCGAGCTCGCGATGGCGGCCCTGAAAGCGCATAGGATCGAGGACTGTTTCGGCACCGTGCTGACCGGCGGGGAAGGATTTGCCGGAAAGCCGGCGCCCGACATGTTTCTGGAGGCCGCGCGTCGGCTCGGGGCGGACCCGGAGGAATGCCTTGCGATGGAAGACGTGGAGGCCGGCGCCGTCGCCGCGCTGCGGGCCGGCATGGAAGTCGTGGTGATGCAGGATGACTGGTGCCTCGCGCCGCCGGAGCGGATGAAGGAGATCTCCGATCGGTATATCACGGACTTCCGGGAACTGATCGAAGAGTGAAGGAAGGGGCCGGGCGGATGCAGTGCATCCGCCCGGCCCCTTTTTCAGTTTTCGTATCCCGGCTTTTCCACAGCCTGTCGGCCGCTTTTCAGCCGTCTTCCGGCCGCTGTCAGTTCTTTCCGTTCAGCTTCATGGCCCGGACCTTGGTGGACAGGCCGTAGAGCGTGATGAAGCCGGAGGCGTCGTGGTGATCGTACAGGTCGCCGGTCGTGAAGGACGCGAGGCTGTCATCGTACAGGCTGTACGGAGACGTGGTGCCCTGCTTGATGATGTTGCCCTTGTAGAGCTTCAGCTTGACTTCGCCGGTCACATACTGCTGGGTGCTCTCGATGAACGCCTGCAGCGCCTCGCGCAGCGGCGAGAACCACTTGCCGGAGTAGATCACGTCCGCGTATTTCGCGCCGATCTCTTTCTTGGCTTCGTAGGTATCCTTGTCCAGGATCAGTTCCTCGAGCTGCTGGTGGGCCTCCATCAGGATGGTGCCGCCGGGCGTCTCATACACGCCGCGGCTCTTCATGCCGACCACGCGGTTCTCGACGATGTCCACGATCCCGATTCCGTGCTGCCCGCCGAGCTCGTTGAGCTTGCGGACGATGTCGGACAGCTTCATCGGCTTTCCGTTCAGGGCTACGGCCTTGCCCTTTTCAAAGGTCAGCGACAGCGTCACGGCCTCGTCGGGCGCCTTTTCGGGCGGAACGGAGAGGACCAGCAGGTGGTCAAAATTCGGGGCCAGCGACGGGTCTTCGAGCTCGAGGCCCTCGTGGCTGATGTGCCAGAGGTTGCGGTCGCGGCTGTAGGAGTTATCCGCGGAGAACGGCAGATGGATGCCGTGCGCTTCGCAGTATTCGATCTCTTCCTGACGGGAGGCCACGTCCCAGATGCGCCAGGGAGCGATGATCTTAAGATCGGGCGCCAGCGCGCGGATGCCGAGTTCGAAGCGGATCTGGTCATTGCCCTTGCCGGTCGCGCCGTGGCAGATGGCCGTCGCGTTCTCCTTGCGGGCGATCTCGACGAGCTTCTTGGCGATCAGCGGACGGGCGATCGCGGTGCCCAGCATATACTTGTTTTCATAGACGGAACCCGACTGGACGTACGGCGTCACGTAATCATCGCAGAATTCGTCGACGACGTCGAGGATGTAGAGCTTCTCCGCACCGGAGAGCTTCGCACGCTCCTCGAGGCCCGACAGTTCCTCGCCCTGACCCACGTCGATGCAGCAGCAGACGACGTCGTAGTCGTAATTCTCCTTCAGCCACGGGATGATCATCGTGGTGTCCAGACCGCCCGAGTACGCTAAGATCACTTTTTCCTTGACCGCTTCGCTCATGTGTTTCTTCCTCTTTTCTTATGATGCGCCGGATCTATGCATCTCACAGCGCATATTATGCACACGTGTTGAATAAACATTCGTGAGTATACCCCAGTCTTTCGTAAAAATCAACCCCTTTTTTGAATTTTTATAAAAAGTGCTTGCATAAAACCCGCGAAGGTGCTATAACTTGCACAGACACACCGGAAAACGGAGGGAATCGGGAATGATCAAGGTCGGAATCATCGGCGCGACCGGATATGCCGGCGCGGAAGCGGCGCGGCTCCTGTACAGCCATCCCGGGGCGCAGGTCATCGCCTACGGATCCCGGAGCGGAGAGGGCAAGGCATTCGCTTCTTCCTATGGAAATATGAGGAATCTGATCGCGGATCCGCTGACGCCCGAAGACCTGTCTGAGCTCGCGGAGCAGGCCGATGTGATCTTTACCGCCACGCCGCAGGGATACCTGTCCTCGGTCCTGACGGAAGAGATCCTGGAAAAGACGAAGATCATCGACCTGAGCGCGGATTTCCGCTTTTCGGATCTTGCGACCTATGAGAGCTGGTACGGCCTGACGCACGGCAGCCCCGAGCTGCTGAAGAAAGCGGTCTACGGCCTGTGCGAACTGCACCGCGATCAGATCCGCGGCGCGTGCCTGGTAGCCAACCCCGGCTGCTATACGACCTGCTCGATCCTGAGCCTGTATCCGCTTCTGGAGGCCGGCCTGATCGACCCGTCGACGATCATCATCGACGCCAAGAGCGGCACGTCCGGTGCCGGCCGCGGCGCCAAGGTGGACAATCTGTTCTGCGAGGTCAACGAGAACATCAAGGCATACGGCGTCGCGACGCACCGTCATACGCCGGAGATCGAAGAGCAGCTCTCGCTCGCGGGCGCGGGCAAGGTGGTCGTGAGCTTCACGCCCCACCTCGTGCCGATGAACCGCGGCATCCTCGTGACCGCGTACGCGTCCCTCACGCGAGGCGGGGAGGAAGAGATCCGCGCCGCGTATGAAAAGCGGTACGGACAGGAGACGTTCATCCGGCTGCTCGGGAACGAATCGGCGCAGACCCGCTTCGTGGAAGGCAGCAACTACGTCGATATCGGCTGGAAGGCGGATCCGCGTACCGGCCGCGTGATCGTGATGGCGGCGCTGGACAATCTGGTCAAGGGCGCCGCGGGCCAGGCGGTCCAGAATATGAACCTGATGTTCGGCCTGCCGGAGGAGACCGGCCTGCTGCAGCCGCCGATGTTCCCGTAAGCGGGACCGGCGCATACGGCTTCAAAATGGCCGGACCGGCGCGGCTGCCGACCGGCACGGCGCGGCGACGGATCGTCCGTAAACGCACGGATGACCGGCACGGCGCGGCAAGGGCTTTTTATGGAAAGGATTTGATCATATGAAGATCATCGACGGGGGCGTGACGTCCCCTCTCGGTTTTGAAGCGGCCGGCATCCACGCCGGCATCAAAAAGGAAAAGCCGGATATGGCGCTCGTGCGCAGCGTTTGCCCGGCCGTTCCGGCCGGCACGTTCACGACCAATGTCGTGAAGGCGGCGCCGGTCAAATGGGACAGCACGGTCTGCGCCTCGTCCGAATTCGTGCAGGCCGTCGTCGTCAACAGCGGCGTCGCGAACGCCTGCACGGGCCCGGAAGGCATGAAGTCCTGTGAAGAGATGGCGCAGGTGACCGGAGACCTGCTGGGCATTCCGGCCGAGAGCGTCTTCGTGGCCTCGACCGGCGTGATCGGACGCCAGATGCCGATGGACAAGATCGTGCCCGGCATCGAGAAACTGGCGCGGTCGCTGGCGGACAGCCGTCAGGCCGCATCGGACGCGGCTCACGCGATCATGACCACGGATACCCGTCCGAAGGAAGCGGCCTGCCGGATCCAGCTGGGCGGCAAGACCGTGACGATCGGCGGCATGTGCAAGGGCTCCGGCATGATCCATCCGAACATGGCCACGATGCTGTGCTTCGTGACCACGGACGCGGCCGTGGACCGCTGCGTCCTGCAGCAGATGCTGCGCGGCATCGTGACAGATACCTTCAATATGATCTCGGTCGACGGGGACACCTCGACCAACGACAGCGTGCTGGTCCTCGCGAACGGCATGGCCGGGAACGAGCCGTTTTCCGGTCCGTGCGCGGACTACGACGAGCTGCAGGAAGGACTGACCTATGTCCTGCGGGAACTGTCGAAGATGATCGCCGGGGACGGAGAGGGGGCTACGAGCCTGTTCGAAGTCACGGTCCGCGGCGCGGCCACCAAGGAAGACGCGCGCACGCTGGCGCGGTCGGTCGCCTCGAGCTCGCTCGTCAAGGCGGCCCTCTTCGGGCATGACGCCAACTGGGGCCGGATCCTCTGCGCGCTCGGCTACGCGGGCGTGCCGTTCGATCCCGACGCGGTGAGCCTGTGGATCGAGAGCGCCGCGGGACGTCTGAAGCTCGTCGAGAACGGCATGGACACCGGATATGATGAGGAAAAGGCTACGCAGATCCTTTCGCAGGATAGCGTGCGCGCCGAGGCCCTTCTGTCGGAGGGCGAGGCTGAGGCGACGGCCTGGGGCTGCGACCTGACCTATGATTACGTACGAATCAACGGAGATTATCGGAGCTGAGGACATGGCGAACGAAAAACAGACCGGTACGGAATCGTTTACGAGCATGCAGAAGGCGGAGGTCCTGATCGAGGCCCTGCCGTATATCCAGCGCTTCAACCGCAAGATCATCGTGATCAAGTACGGCGGCAGCGCGATGACCGATGAGACGCTCAAGGACAGCGTGATCGCGGACGCGGTCCTGCTGAAGCTGGTCGGCTTCAAGCCGATCCTCGTGCACGGGGGCGGCAAGGAGATCAGCTCCTGGGTGCAGAAGCTGGGCATGGAGCCGCATTTTGTCGGAGGCCTGCGCGTAACGGACGAGCCCACGATGGAAGTCGCCGAGATGGTGCTGAACCGCGTGAACAAGGAACTGGTCCCGCGCATCCAGAAGCTCGGCGTCAAGGCAGTCGGCGTATCCGGCAAGGACGGGGGCCTTCTGCATGTCAAAAAGCGCCTGAGCGGCGGACAGGACATCGGATACGTCGGAGAAGTGGATCATGTGGAGCCCAAGCTCCTGCTGGATCTGCTTGAAAAAGATTTCCTGCCGGTCGTCTGCCCGGTCGGATACGATGATGCCTTCGATACCTATAACATCAACGCGGACGACGCGGCCTGCGCGATCGCAGGGGCTCTCGGCGCGGAGAAACTCGCGTTTTTGACGGACACCAAGGGCGTCTACCGGGATATCCGCGATGAGAACAGCCTGATCTCCCAGATGACGGCGGCCCAGGCGGAGCAGTTCATCGCGGACGGCCTGGCCGGCGGCGGGATGATCCCGAAGCTGACCAACTGCATCACAGCCATCCGGGAGGGCGTTTCGCGTGTGCATATCATCGACGGGCGCGTGCCGCACTGCCTGCTGCTCGAGATCTTCACGAACCGGGGCATCGGAACGGCCATCCTGCGGGATGAAGAGACGCCCCGCAAAGACTGACGGATAAACGATCGAACCCGACCAAAACGGAAAAGGAGAACAGACCGATGCTGTCCAAACAGGAGATCATGGCTACGGGCGACGCCCATCTGCTTCATACCTATAACCGGAGACCTCTCGTGCCGGACCACGGCGAGGGCATGTACCTGTATGACACGGACGGAGTGCGGTATCTGGATTTCTGCGCCGGGATCGCGGTCTACGCGCTCGGCTACGGCGAC
>CACXFD010000238.1 GCA_902766845.1 uncultured Lachnospiraceae bacterium
GCGCGTATTCGTCGCTGACCGGTTCCGAGAGCGCCGGCTGGGCGCTGTCCGGCGTGACCTACGGCGCGCTCACGGCCGCCGTCTACCAGATCAGCTGCCGGCTGCTGAAGGGAAAGGAACCGGCCAATCCCAACCTCGAGGAGGGGGCCGAACGCGTCAGCACGCTGGAGACGCTCGGGGAATTCCTGAAAAACGCCGGAAAGGCTTTCCGCAACAGGCCGCTGGGACAGCTGCTGGGCATCACCTTCTTCGTGAACGTCGTCGTGACGCTCGGTTCCGGCCTGGCGATCTATCTGCTCAAATATGTCTATCAGTACAGCGACGCGCAGAGCTCGCTCGTCTATACCCTGCAGGGGATCTTCGTCGTCCTGGCGGCGGTCCTCATGGGCGTCACGGCCGCGAAGATGGGCAAGAAGCTGGTCATGACGGCCAGCATCGTCGTCTACATCGCCGCGTACGTCGTGATCCTCGTCTTTCCGATCTCTTTCGCAACGATCCTCGTGAGCCTGATCCTGTACGCGCTCGGCAATTCCGGCTACTGGGCCATGATCTACGCGATGTCCTACGACGCGTCGATCATCGAACAACTCCGCAGCGGGGAGAAGCCGGACGGCCTGTACACGTCGCTGATCGGCCTGTTCATGAAATTCGGAAATGCCCTGGGGTCGGTCGTCGTGGGCGTCGGCCTGCAGATCATCGGCTTTTCCGAGACGGCGGAGGTCCAGACCGCGGCCGTCGTACGCGGGATCCGGGTCCTGTACGCGCTCTCGCCGGCCGTGATCCTCGTGGCCGCGCTCCTGTTCACGCTGGTCTATCCGCTGACGCGCCAGCGCTACGAGCAGCTGGCGGACGCGCTGGAAAAGAAGGACGCGGGCGAGGCGTATGACGAGGCCGTGCTGAAGGGACTGTGAGAGACAGCATGATCGACACGCTCATATACGGACATATCCGGACGATGGACCGGGCGCGGCCGGAAGCGGAAGCGCTCGGCATTTATAAGGGAAAGATCGTCTTCGCCGGCAGCCGCGGGGAAGCCGCGGCGCTCCGGGCAAAGCATACGCGGGACTTCGGGGAGCGGACCATCCTGCCGGGCTTCATCGACACGCACGTCCATGTCATCCCCGCCGGCATCTTCATGAACGGCGCGGATCTTTCCGGCGCGAAGAACATCGAAGAAGTCCTGACCGCCCTGCGGGAGAAGGCCGCGTCGGCGGCGCCGAAGGAGTGGATCCTCGGCGCGTTCTTTCAGGACAAGGCCATCGCGGAGAAGCGGTTTCCGGACAGGGCCGAACTGGACGCCGTCGCGTCGGACCGTCCGGTCCTGATCTGCCATAACGACCTGCATCCCATCGCGCTCAATTCCCACGCGCTCAGACTGCTGAAGGTCGATCCCGCCAAAGAGGGCGTGGAGACCGATGAAGACGGCGCGCTGACCGGCCGGATCGAGGACCCGGCCTGCGTCGATATGCTGGGCGATATCCTTGCGAAGATGGGCATCGGCGCGATCCTGAACGGCATCCTGCGGGTGGACAGCTACGCCGCGGCACACGGCGTCACGACGGTCTTCGGCAAGGATGTGCTGCCGATCCTGAAGCTGCGCGAGATCGCGGAGCCGCTGTTCCGTGTGGAATTCGTCCCGATGTGGTACAGCGACGGCTGCCGGGACCTGGAGAGCCTGCGGGCATTTCAGAAAGAGAAGAAGCTGAAGGACCGCGCCTGTGTCTGCGCCTTCGCGGACGGGGCGTTCGACGGCCATTCCGCGGCGCTCGCGGAGCCCTACGAGGACCGGCCGGATACGAAAGGGATCCTCAACTATACGGACGAGGAGATGTACGCCTTCACGATGGCTGCGCACAAGGCCGGCCAGCAGGTCTCCTTCCACGCGATCGGCGACGCGGCGGTCGACCAGGTCCTGCGGGTCTACGAACGGGTCCTGACGGACTGTCCGCGGGAGGACCACCGGCTGCGGATCGAGCACTTCGAGGAGCCGGCGCCGGAAGCCATCGAAAAGGCCGCGTCTCTGCGCGTGGCCCTCTCCATGCAGCCGCTGCTGCTCGAAGTGTGCGAACACATGGACTTTTCCGGCTATGAGCCCTTCATCGGGGAGCGC
>CACXFD010000239.1 GCA_902766845.1 uncultured Lachnospiraceae bacterium
CGCCGAGCACGAAACCGTTCACATCGGTCGCGTTGCGGCGGCAGTAGAGGCCGATCCCGACCATCAGACTGAAGAATACGATGAGCATCACAAGTTTGACCAGCATGGCAAAAGCCCTCCTTACGGATCACATAGTATGGATCGAAAACGAGCCGTGGGACCGAAGTGACTTGTTTATCGCTACAACGCATTAAACTTTAGCAGATAAAAGCGATAAAGTCAAGCGGTTTTTTTGAGGCAAACACTTTATTGCATCAATGTACTTTCTGTGCTATAATTATAGCTCAAATGCGAGGTATAACCTGCATTCGCCTTTTTTCTGCAGGAAAACAGTCTGCATCAGTCCCCCGATGCGCCCGGAAGCGGTCTTTTGGCCGCGGAAAGGAGAATACGAATGGCGAAACTGAAGATGGATGCTCCGGAGCTGGAACAGCTGACCCGGCTGTGTGTCAAGAATTCCACCATTCCCCAGAATCTGTTCGACGATCTCGAGGTCTACCGCGGCCTGCGCGATTCATACGGAAAAGGCGTGCGGTCCGGCTTGACGAAGATCTCGAGCGTGGACGCGTTCAAGGAAGAGGACGGCAAGCGGATTCCGATCGACGGCGTCCTGTGCTACCGCGGGATCAACGTGGAGCAGCTCGTGCAGGGCTTTGTGGAGGATGACCGCTACGGCTTCGAAGAGACCGCGTATCTTCTTTTATTCGGTAAGCTGCCCGACGCGCGCCAGCTGGCGGACTTCAAGGCGCTGCTGATCCGCAGCCGCGTCCTGCCGCGCAACTTCACGCGCGAGGTCATCATGAAGGCCCCGAACAAGGACCTGATGAACTCGCTCGCGCGCAGCGTCCTGACCCTGGGCTCCTACGATGACAACATGAACGATCTGTCCCTCGAGAACGTGCTCGCGCAGTGCCTGACCCTGATCAGCGTGCTGCCGATGATCGCGGTCTACAGCTATCACGCCTACAACCACTACATCAGAGGAAAGAGCTTCTATATCCATAATCCGCGCCGGTCCTATTCGACCGCGGAGAACATCCTGCGCATGCTTCGCCCGGACAAGACCTTCACCAAGCTCGAGGCGCAGGTCCTGGATCTGGCGCTGATCCTGCACATGGAGCACGGCGGCGGCAACAACTCCACGTTCACGACGCATGTGGTGACCTCGTCCGGCACGGACACCTATTCGACGATGGCCGCGGCCCTCTGCTCGCTCAAAGGCCCGAAACACGGCGGCGCCAACCTGAAGGTCATGGAAATGATGGAGGACATCAAGCACCATATCCATGACGTAACGGACGAGGACGAGATCGCGTACTATCTGGGCAAGATCGTGCGCAAGGAGGCGTTTGACGGAAAGGGCCTGATCTACGGGATCGGCCACGCGGTCTATACGCTGTCCGACCCGCGTGCGAAGGTCTTCAAGGGCTTCGTGGAAAAGCTCGCGCAGGAGAAGGGCAAGGAGGCGGAATACGGCCTGTATACGACGATCGAGCGGCTCGCGCCCGGGATCATCGCCGGGGAACGCCGCATGTACAAGGGCGTCAGCGCGAACGTGGACTTTTACAGCGGGTTCGTGTATTCGATGCTCGGGATCCCGGTGGAGCTCTATACCCCGATGTTCGCGATCGCGCGTATCGTGGGCTGGAGCGCGCACCGGATCGAGGAGCTGATCAACGTCGATAAGATCATCCGTCCCGCGTATGTGGCGGTCGGCACCGAGCAGCCGTATGTCCCGCTGTCCGAGCGCTGGGCCGGACTGATCTGAGGGCTGTGCGATGGATGCGAACGCGCCGCTCGAGATCGAGCGGAAATTCCTGATCCGGTATCCGGAGGAAGCGGTCCTGGACCGTGTGCCGGGCGTCCGACGCGCGAAGATCGAACAGATCTACCTGACCGCGCAGGGAGGGGAGACGCGCCGGATCCGCCGGTGGGAAGAGGACGGAAGCGTCCGGTATGTCCGGACCGTCAAGCGCGGCCTGACCGCGATGACGCGGATCGAGATCGAGGACGATATCTCCCCGGAGACCTATGAGGAACTGAAGGAAGAGGCCGATCCGCGGACGCGGCCGATCGTCAAGACGCGGCTCGTGGTCCCGGACGGGGACCTGCATTTTGAAGCGGACCTGTACCCGTTCTGGACGCGGATGGCCGTCCTCGAGGAGGAACTGCCTTCGGAGGAGACGCCGGTGAACGTGCCGGAGCTGTTTGACGTGATCCGGGAGGTCACCGAAGATCCGCGTTATACGAACGCGGCCCTGTCGCGGATGGCGGACGGGGAACTTCGGGAGATGGAAGAGGCAGAGCTTCGCGCGGCAGAGCCCGCAGAATAAGGAAAAGCACCATGTCAAGGATCTATCACAGCGTGTCGGATATGATCGGCCATACGCCGCTCATGGAAGTGACCAATATTGAAAAGGAACTGGGCCTTTCGGCCACGATCCTGGTCAAACTCGAATACCTGAACCCGGCCGGAAGCGTCAAGGACCGCGTCGGGAAGGCCATGATCGAAGACGCGGAAAAACGCGGCCTCCTGAAGGAAGGAGCCGTGATCATCGAGCCTACCAGCGGGAACACCGGCATCGGCCTGGCGGCTGTGGCCGCGGCCCGCGGATACCGGATGATCCTGACGATGCCGGACACGATGAGCGCGGAGCGGCAGAGCATCCTGAAGGCGTACGGCGCCGAGATCGTGCTGACCGAAGGCGCGCGCGGCATGGCCGGCGCCATCGAAAAGGCGGAGGAACTGGCCGCGCAGATCCCCGGGAGCTTCATCCCGGGCCAGTTCGACAATCCGGCCAATCCGGCCGCGCACTACGCGACCACCGGCCCCGAGATCTGGGAGGACACGGGCGGCCGCTTGGACGTTTTCATCGCGGGCGTGGGCACCGGCGGGACCCTGACCGGGACCGGGCGGTATCTGAAGCAGCAGGACCCGGACGTGCGCGTGGTCGCGCTGGAACCGGCGGATTCGCCGGTCCTCTCGCAGGGAAAGGCCGGCCCGCACGGGATCCAGGGAATCGGAGCGAATTTCGTGCCGCGTGTGCTGGACCGGGACCTGATCGACGAGATCCTGACGGCCACGGTCGAAGAATCCTACGCGGCCGCGAAGATGCTCGCGAAGCGGGAGGGGATCTCGGTCGGGATCTCTTCGGGCGCGGCCCTGTCGGGCGCCGTCCGCCTGGCCCGGCGTCCGGAGAACACGGGCAAGGTCATCGTGGCCCTGCTCCCGGACAGCGGTGACCGCTATTATTCGACGCCCCTGTTCGCGCAGGAATGAGATGTTCTCCGCGGAATGGGACATAGGACGCACAGCTGGTATCGTGATGGCTCCGGACGGTTCCGGAGCCTTTTTTCTGTTGTGAAATCGGGAGTTGTGTGGTAAAATATACTGTCTTATTGTGCGGCCGGGCACTGCAGCGCCGGCATTCGCCGCAGGCGGCCGGAAAACGAACATCCGGGCCCGCACGCAGCAGACCGGAATAGGCGGGACGTCCGGGCCCCGGCGGTCAGAGAGCCCCGGACAAGATCGGGAAAAGGGAAGAGGATCCGAAACGTATGAAAGAGAAGAGAAACGATATCCGTAATGTAGCCATCATCGCTCACGTCGACCACGGCAAGACCACGCTCGTGGACTGCCTGCTGCGTCAAAGCGGTGTATTCCGTGAGAACCAGGAAGTCGCCGAGCGCGTCATGGACTCCAACGATCTCGAACGGGAACGCGGCATTACCATCTTATCGAAGAATACGGCCGTCACGTATAAAGGCGTGAAGATCAATATCGTGGACACGCCCGGCCACGCGGATTTCGGCGGCGAGGTCGAACGCGTGCTGAAGATGGTGGACGGCGTGATCCTGGTCGTGGACGCGTTCGAAGGCGCGATGCCGCAGACCAAGTTCGTTCTGAAAAAGGCGCTGGAGCTGGCGCTGCCGGTCATCGTCTGCATCAATAAGATCGACCGGCCCGAGGCCCGCCCCGAGGAGGTCATCGACGAGATCCTGGACCTGTTCATCGACCTGAACGCGTCGGAGGAGCAGCTCGACTGCCCGTTCGTATTCGCGTCGGCCAAGGGCGGGTACGCGGTCCGGGACCTTTCAGATGAACCGAAGGACATGTCGCCGCTCTTTGAGACGATCTGCGATTATATCCCGGCGCCGGAGGGGGATCCGGAGGCGCCGGTCCAGTTGCTGATCAGCACGATCGATTATAACGAATACGTCGGCCGCATCGGCGTGGGCAAGGTGGAGAACGGAACGCTGCGCCGCAACCAGGACGTCGTGATCGTGAACGCGCACGACGCGGGCAAGCAGAAAAAGGTCCGTGTCAGCAACCTGTATGAATTCGACGGCCTGTCCAAAACGGACGTCGAGAGCGCGTCGGTCGGCTCCATCGTGGCCATCTCGGGCATCACGGACATCCACATCGGGGATACGCTCTGCGATCCCGAGCACGTGGAGGCCATCCCGTTCCAGAAGATCTCCGAGCCGACCATCTCCATGAATTTCATGGTCAACGACAGCCCGTTCGCGGGACAGGAGGGCAAATACGTGACGTCCCGCCATATCCGCGACCGGCTGATGCGGGAACTGAACACGGACGTCTCGCTCCGCGTGGAGGAGACGGACAGCCCGGACTGCTTCAAGGTGTCGGGGCGCGGCGAACTGCACCTGTCCATCCTGATCGAGACCATGCGCCGCGAAGGCTATGAATTCGCGGTCAGCAAGGCCGAGGTCATCTACCGGACGGATGAGAAGGGCCG
>CACXFD010000240.1 GCA_902766845.1 uncultured Lachnospiraceae bacterium
ATCGTGCATGTCAAGACCGTCAAGGGAAAGGGATACGAGCCTGCCGAGCAGGATCCGTCCCGCTTCCACGGGATCGGGCCGTTCGTGCCGGCCACGGGCCGGGACGCGGCGCCGAAGAAGGCGCCGACCTGGACCGATATTTTTTCCGAATGGCTCATGCGCGCGGCGCAGCAGCACCCGGAGCTCGTGGCCGTGACCGCGGCCATGCCGGAGGGGACGGGACTGGTCCCGTTCCGAAGCCGCTATCCGCAGCGGTTCTTTGACGTAGGCATCGCGGAGGAACACGCGGTGACCTTTGCGGCGGGCATGGCCGCCGGCGGCCTCGTGCCGGTCGTGGCGGTCTATTCCTCGTTCCTGCAGCGCGCCTACGACCAGATCCTGCACGACGTATGCCTGAAGCGGCGCCACGTGATCTTTGCGGTGGACCGTGCGGGGCTCGTCGGGGCGGACGGGGAGACCCATCAGGGAATCTATGATCTTTCATTCCTGCGCAGCATCCCGGGGCTGACCGTGATGGCCCCGAAGAACGCGCAGGAACTGACCGATATGCTGGACTGGGCCCTGGCCCAGGACGGACCGGTGGCCATCCGCTATCCGCGCGGGACGGCCTGCACGGAGATGGCGGATCATTTCGCGCCGGTCGAGAACGGCCGTGCGGAAGTGCTGCGCACCGGGACCGACGCGGCGATCTTCGCGATCGGGAGCATGGTCCGGGAAGCCATGAAAGCCTCCGACCTTCTGCGGGAGCAGGGCGTCCGTGCCGCGGTCGTGAACGCGCGGTTCGCAGACCCGGTCGACGCCGGACGGCTCGCGGAGCTCGGCTCCAAGGTCCCGCTCCTCGTGACCGTGGAGGAGAACGTGGAGAGCGGAGGATACGGAGAGGCCGCGGCCGCGGCGCTCGAAAAGGCCGGATCGCCGGCCGCGCTGCTTAGGCTGTCCCTGCCGGACGCGTTCGTTCCGCAGGGGGATGCGGCCACGCTCCGCGCGGAGTACGGCCTGGACGCCGAAGGCATCGCGAAGCGCGTCCTGCAGAAGATCCGTCTGGAGGCGGCCCGGCGGGCCGCGGCGGAGGCGGAAACGGCGCGGCAGGCCGGCCGGGCAGCGGATCCGGCCGGGGAAGAGGACAGACCGGCCGGCGGATCCCCGGATCCGGCAAAGGAGCAGTCATGAAGAAACGGCTGGACGTCCTGGTGACGGAACGCGGGCTCGAGAACTCGCGCGAAAAGGCCCGCAAGCTGATCATGAGCGGCGTGGTCTTTGTCAAAGGACAGCGGGAGGACAAGCCCGGGACCCTTTTCCCGGAGGACGCAGAGATCGAGGTGCGCGGCCAGAAGCTGCGCTACGTGAGCCGCGGAGGCCTGAAGCTGGAAAAGGCGCTCGCCGTCTTTCCGGTGAGCCCGGACGGCTGCGTGTGCATGGACGTGGGCGCTTCCACGGGCGGCTTTACGGACTGCATGCTGCAAAACGGCGCCGTGCGCGTGTACGCGGTCGACGCCGGCTACGGCCAGCTCGACTACAGCCTTCGGAATGACCCGCGCGTCGTCTGCATGGAAAAGACCAATATCCGCTATGTCACGCCGGAGCAGGTGCCGGAGCAGATCGGCTTTGCGAGCGTGGACGTATCGTTCATCTCGCTGACCAAGGTCCTGCCGGCGCTGCGGGAGCTGCTTGCGGACGGTGCATCGGTGGTCTGCCTGATCAAGCCGCAGTTCGAGGCCGGCCGCGGGAAGGTCGGGAAAAAGGGCGTGGTACGGGACCCGGCCGTTCACCGGGAGGTCATCGGGAACGTCACGCGCTTTGCGGCCGCCCAGGGCTTTGCGCTGCACGGGCTGACGTTCTCCCCGATCCGCGGGCCCGAGGGAAATATCGAATATCTGCTGTATATGACGAAGGATGCCGGCGCCGGAGCGCCGCAGCCGGAGCCGGAAGAGCTCGTTTCCGAGGAGGCGGCACGGATCGCCCGCGAGGAGACGGAGCGGCGGATGGCCGGGCTGCCGGACGCGGCCGCGGTCGTGGAAGAAGCGCACCGCGTACTGGCCGGCAGGGAGGAGCCGTCATGAAACGGTTTTATCTGGTCGTGAACCCGGAGAAGGATCCGGGCTACCGGCTGGCGGAAAAGATCCGCAAAAAGCTGACCGAAGCCGGGGCTTCCTGCGAATACCACCGCGGGACGCATCCGGATGGCCGCTATTATCACGACGACCCGTCCTGGGTGCCGGAGGGCACCGAGGCAGTGCTGGTCCTCGGCGGCGACGGGACCATGATCCAGGCCGCGCGGGATCTCGTGGGCCTGGGCCTGCCCATGCTGGGTGTCAAGCTCGGCACCATGGGCTATCTGGCCGGCGTGGACCGGCAGGGCCTGCCGCGGGCACTGGACCGGATGCTCTCGGATGATTTCGAGATCGAAGAGCGCATGATGCTCGAAGGGCGCGTGCGCATCGGCGGCCAGCTGAGCACGGATATCGCGATGAATGATATCGTGATGGTCGGAAACGGCCAGAGCCGGATGATCCACTATCAGGTGTCGGTCAACGGGGCGGTGCTGCACCGCTACGCGGCGGACGGCCTGATCCTGTCCACGCCGACCGGATCGACCGCGTACAACCTGTCCGCGGGAGGCCCCATCGTGGAGCCCACCGCTTCGCTGATGCTGCTGACGCCGATCTCGCCGCACGCGCTGAACAACCGCAGCATCGTGCTCTCCCCGGAGGATGAGGTCCTCGTGCAGCTCTGCGGCCGTCCGGATGAACGGGCGCGGATCTCGTTCGACGGCAATCCGGGCGGGATCATCACGGCCGGGGACATGATCCTGATCTCCCGGGCCGGTCAGAAGACGAAGCTGATCAAGCTCAACCAGACCAGCTTCCTGGAAACGCTCCGCGACAATATGTCGGTGTAGGAGGCAGTCATGAAGAACGCGAGACAGATCAAGATCTTGGAACTGATCGAAAAGGAGACCATCGAGACGCAGGAGGAGCTGGCGCGCCGGCTGGCGCAGGAAGGCTTCGTGGTCACGCAGGCCACGGTCTCCCGGGACATCCGCGCGCTGAAGCTGACCAAGACGCCGGCAGGGGGCGGACGTCAGAAGTACGCGGCCGTCGCGTCTTCAGCGGCGGTGCCGGAAGAAAAATTCGCCCGGATCCTGCGGGACGGTTTCGTCTCGATGGATACGGCACAGAACATCCTGGTCGTGCGCACGGTCTCGGGCATGGCCATGGCCGTCGCGGCCGCGCTGGACGCGATGCATTTTCCCGAGATGGTCGGCTGCATCGCCGGGGATGACACGATCCTCTGCGCGGTGCGCTCGACCGCGGAGACCAGAACACTGACCGATCGGATCGAACACCTGCTGTAAGCGGGGAGAAAGGAGAATAGCTGTATGGAAAAGAAACTGAAAGTGGGTATCCTGGGCGGTACCGGTATGGTTGGACAGCGGTTCGTTTCCCTGCTGGAAGATCATCCCTGGTTCGAAGTCGCCGTGATCGCGGCCAGTCCGCGTTCGGCCGGCAAGACCTATGAGGAGGCCGTCGGCGGCCGCTGGAAGATGAAGACGCCGATGCCCGAAAAGGCGAAGAGCATCGTCGTGAAGAACGTCAACGACATCGACGCGGTCGCGGCCGATGTGGACTTTCTGTTCAGTGCCGTGGACATGACCAAGGAAGAGATCCGGGCCATCGAAGAGGCGTACGCGAAGACCGAGACGCCGGTCGTCTCCAATAACAGCGCGCATCGCTGGACGCCGGACGTTCCGATGGTGGTGCCGGAACTGAACCCCGAGCACCTGGCCGTGATCCCGTTCCAGAAAAAGCGCCTCGGGACCACCCGCGGCTTCATCCTCGTGAAGCCCAACTGCTCGATCCAGAGCTATACGCCGGCCCTCCACGCGCTGCGCGAGTTTGCGCCGAAGGTCGTCGTGGCCACCACGTACCAGGCCATCTCGGGCGCCGGCAAGACCTTTGCCGACTGGCCCCAGATGATCGACAACGTGATCCCGTACATCGGCGGCGAGGAAGAGAAGAGCGAGCAGGAACCGCTGCGGATCTGGGGCCATGTCGAGAACGGCGTGATCGTCAAGGCGGAGAGCCCGATCATCACGACGCAGTGCCTGCGCGTGCCGGTCAGCGACGGACATACGGCCGCCGTCTTCGTGACGTTTGAAAAGAAACCGTCCCATGAGGAGATCCTCGCACGCTGGAAGGAGTTCCGCGGCCTGCCGCAGGAGCTCGAGCTTCCGAGCGCCCCGAAGCAGTTCATCACTTATTTCGAGGAGCCGGACCGTCCGCAGGCGGCGCTGGACCGCGATATCGAGCGCGGTATGGGCGTGTGCGTCGGACGTCTCCGCGAGGATACGGTCTATGACTACAAGTTCGTGGGCCTGTCGCACAATACGCTGCGCGGCGCGGCCGGCGGCGGCGTGCTGAGCGCGGAGCTTTTGACGGCGCAGGGTTACATCACGGCAAAATAAGCAGATCAGCCGCACCGGGCCCGCCGGAGGCGGGCCCGCGGGCAGCGGTCCGGATACAGCGGCAGATCAGCCGCCTCACATTAGTTTTAGGAGGTATGGGATCATGGATATCGTCCGATCCAGTTTCGGAAAGAACGCAAAGGGAGAAGAGACCACGCTTTTCCGGATCTCTTCGGAAAGCGGCATGCGCGTCTGCGTGACCGATCAGGGCGCCACCCTCGTGGCGGTCTGGGCGCCGGACCGCGACGGGATCTTTGAGGATGTGCTGCTCGGATACGAGCAGGCGCTGAGCTATGACCGGAACCGCGGACATCTCGGAGCCGTCGTCGGCCGGAACGCCAACCGCATCGGCGGGGCGCGCTTCCTGCTCGGCGATCAGGAGATCGTGCTGGCGCAGAACGACCGCGGGAACAACCTTCACAGCGGCCCGGACTTCTGGGAGAACCGTCTGTGGGGCGCCGAAGAGTTCCCCGAAGAGGGCAGCGTCCGCTTCACCCTTCATTCGCCGGACGGCGACCAGGGCTTCCCGGGCAATGCGGATGTTTCCGTGACTTACACGCTGACGCCGGACAACGTCCTGCGGATCACTTATCGCGGCGTTTCGGACAAGAAGACGGTCTTCAACATGACCAACCACAGCTACTTCAACCTGGCCGGACAGGATGCCGGCAGCATCCTCGATCATGAACTGCAGCTGTTCGCGAGCGGGTTCACGCCGGCCGGACCGCTCAGCATCCCGACCGGAGAAGTCATGCCGGTCGAAGGCACGCCGATGGATTTCCGCACGCCGCACCGGATCGGTGAGCGCATCGGAGCGGATTTCGAAGAGCTCAAGTACGCGGGCGGGTATGACCACAACTGGATCATCGACGGAGAGGCCGGCACGATGCGGCCCGCCGCCGTGCTCTATGATCCGAAGAGCGGCCGGAAGATGACGGTCTCCACGGATCTGCCCGCCGTGCAGTTCTACACCGGGAACATGGTCCATGCGACCGGCAAGGGCGGCCAGGAATATACGGCCCGTGCCGGCCTGTGCCTGGAGACGCAGTATGTCCCCAACGTGCTGAATTTCGAGCGCAGCGATATGGCCCGCCCGGTCTTTGAGGCGGGATCCGTCTATACCGCCGTGACGGAATTCAGATTCTCCGCAGAATAAGAAACGATGCGGGTCCGTGACGGACCCGTGACAGAAGGCCGGGCGGTCCGGGACTCCGGACCGCCCGGCCTTTCCACAGGATACGAAAGGAACCACAGGCACATGAGCTTTACCGCAGAAGCCGCCGTACCGGCCCTGACCGTTTTCCTGCAAGGCCTGCTCAGCTTCTTTTCGCCGTGCGTGCTGCCGCTCCTGCCGCTGTATTTCGGCTATCTGGCCGGGCAGGAGCGGAGCGCGGCCGGCGCGGGCAAAAGCGGGACCGCAGGGAGCAGGAACGTGACGCCGGACGCGGCCGGCGCACAGGAACCTTCGCAGGCGCCGGGGACCGATGTCTATGCGGCCGCGCGGGCCCGCCGGGGCCGTGCGCGTCTGCTGTTTCGCACGTTTTGCTTCGTGTGCGGGATCGCGGCATCGTTCTTCCTGCTGGGCCTCGGCATGACGGCCGTGGGCCGGTTCTTTTCCGGCCACCGCAGGCTCCTGGCGCAGATCGGCGGGATCCTCGTGCTGCTGTTCGGCCTGTACCAGCTGGGCCTGTTCGGATCGTCGCCCGTGCTGGAGCGGGAGCGGCGCCTGCCGTTTACGGCCGGCCGGGCCGCCGCGTCGGCGCCGGCGGCTTTCCTTCTGGGCTTTCTGTTCAGCTTTGCCTGGACGCCCTGCGTGGGGCCGGCGCTCTCGTCGGTGCTGCTGATGGCGGCGTCGGCGCAGAGCCGTGCGCTCGGCTTCGCGCTGATCGGTGTCTATACGCTGGGCTTTTGCCTGCCGTTTCTCGTGGTCGGCCTGTTTACGGACACGCTGCTCTCGCTTCTGAAAAAATACCGCGGGATCGTGCGGTATACGAAGATCGCGGGCGGGATCCTGATGATCCTGATGGGCCTCCTGATGATCACCGGGACGATGGACTCGGTCTCCGGCTACCTGTCGCGGCTCGGCGGGCCGGGAAGCACGGCAGCGACGGCGGAAGCGCCGTCCGAGGCGTCGGCAGAAACGCAGACGGGGACGCAGGCGGAAACGCAGACAGAGACACAGACAGGGACGCGGGCGGAGACTCAGACGAAAGCGCGGTCGGAGACATCAGCCGAGACGCCATCCGAAGCGGAGACGTCCGGCACATCGGCGGCCGCAGAAGGAGAGACCGTTTCCGGAGAAGAGCTTCCGGACGCGGTCGGCTTTGAACTGACGGATCAGTACGGACAGACACACACGCTCGAAGAGTACCGGGGCAAGGTGATCTTCCTGAATTTCTGGGCCACCTGGTGCCCGCCGTGCCGGGCGGAGATGCCGGATATCCAGACCCTCTATGAGTCCTATCAGGAGCAGGAAGACCCGCCGGTCGTGATCCTCGGCGTGGCGTCGCCGTCGGCCGGGGGCGAGGAGGACGAGGAGGGCATCCGGGCCTTCCTGACGGAGAACGGCTATACCTATCCGGTCCTGATGGACACGGGCGGGCAGCTGATGAGCGCGTATTACGTCAGCGCGATCCCGACTACGTATATGATCACGGCGGACGGAAAGATCTTCGGCTATGTGACCGGAAGCATTCCCCTTGAATTCATGCAGAGCATCATCGACCAGACGCTGCGCGGCGTACGGGAATAAACGCGGGAAGGGCAAAAATCTTAAAATAATTAAGAATCGGTGCTGACAAACGAAACAATACATAGTACAATAGGGGCTATCGGCAAAGATGTTAAGCCGGGCCCCTGTTTTTGTATGGCCGGGCCCGACCATTCCCTCGTAAGGAGAATCGCAGATGCTGTCCTTTGTCAACGATTACAGCCAGGGCGCTCACCCGCAGGTCATCGAAGCGCTGGGCCGCCTTTCCTCGGAGACGCATCCCGGGTACGGGGAGGACCGTTATTCGAAAAAGCTGGAGGACTGGGTGCGCCAGAACGCCTTGGCGCCGCAGGCGCAGGTCCATGTGACGGCCGGCGGGACACAGGCGAACCGGCTCGTGATCAGTTCGCTGCTGCGGCCGTTCGAGGCCGTAATCGCCGCAGACAGCGGCCACATCAACGTGCACGAGACCGGCGCGATCGAGAGCAGCGGCCATAAGGTGCTGACCTGGCCGCACGAGAACGGGAAACTGACGGCCGACGGGATCCGGGAGATCCTGTGGCAGCATTCGACCGAGCACATGGTGCGTCCGCGCATGGTATACATCTCCGACACCACGGAATGGGGATCGGTCTATACGAAGAAGGAACTGGAAGAGATCTCCGGCGTCTGCCGCTCCAACGGCCTCGCGCTGTATCTGGACGGGGCGCGGCTCGGCAGCGCGCTGTCCTGCCGGGAGAACGATATGACGCTCGCGGACCTCGCGGCGCTGACCGACGCGTTCACGATCGGCGGGACCAAGAATGGCGCGCTGTTCGGGGAAGCCATCGTGCTGTGCCGGCCGGACCTGTTCCCGGATTTCCGCTTCATGCAGAAGCAGCAGGGCGCCCTGCTCGCGAAGGGCTTTGCCTGCAGCGCGCAGTTCACGGCGCTTCTGGAGGGCGGCCTGTACTGGGAACTCGGCGAGCGCGCCAACCAGATGGCCGGCCGGCTGGCCAGCGTTTTTGCGCAGGCCGGGATCTCGTTCTATCTGCCTCCGACCTCCAACCAGATCTTCCCGATCCTGCCCGGACCGCTGTCCGACGCCCTGTCGGACAAGGCGGAGTTCATGCTCCAGATGCCGGTCCGGGGCGGCGTGGTCGCCCGGTTCGTCACGTCCTGGGCCACCAAGGCGGCTCAGATCGAGGAGCTGGATACGGTCCTGTGGGAACTGCTTCACGGGAACGGCGATTCAGTCCGCATGTAAAAAGCATCGCGACGTGCGCCGGAAGGCGGACACGGTCGTAAAAGAGAGCTGCGGCGGGCGCCGGAAGACCGGACGGGCCGCAGCCGGATCATAAGAATGGATCCGTCCGGCCGCGCCGGGAGAACGGATCCGCGGAGAAACGTATGAAGAACAGAAAACTGCTTCGCAGGATCCTGATCCTGCTGTGCCTGTCCCTGCTGCTCCTGGCAGGCTGCCGCAAAAAGAAACCGGTGCCTACGGTCCCGGAGACCGCGTCGTTTCCGGTGATCACGACCGAGGCCGAGCGGCCCACGGTGGCCCCGGTCCCGCAGAGCACCGAGGCGCCGACCGCGTCGCCGGCCACGTCCGCGCCGCAGACCGAGGCGGACACGCAGGCTTCCGACAGGACGGAGCCGGAGACCGCCGCGCCGGAAGATCCGGCGCAGGAGACCACGCCGTCCGGCAGGACCGTGACCGAGGACGGACAGTATTCCTCCAAGGAAGAGGTCGCGCTCTATCTGCATCTGTACGGTCACCTGCCGTCCAATTATCTGACCAAGAGCGAGGCCGAAGACCGCGGCTGGGTCGCCTCGAAGGGCAATCTCTGGAAGGTGACGGATCATATGAGCATCGGCGGGGACCGTTTCGGGAACCGCGAAGGAAACCTTCCGACGAAGAAGGGCCGCAAGTATTTCGAATGCGACATCGATTATCAGGGAGGCCGCCGCGGCGCCAAGCGGATCATCTACTCGAACGACGGACTGATCTACTATACGGAAGATCATTACGAGACGTTCACACTGCTGTACGGAGATGAGTAAGACCATGGAAAAAGAGATCGTTTTGGGAGGCCGCCGGCTGATGGTGCGGCCCGGCGTACACGGATATCTGGCGCAGAAGCTGGAGCTGCCGTCCTACTACGGGCGGAACCTGGACGCGCTCTGGGACTGCCTGTGCGAAATGCCGCGCGGCACCGTCGTCCGGATCCGCTTCGCGCGTGAACTGGAAGAGGGCGGCGGCTACGGAAGCCGGATCCTGGAGACGTTCCGCGACGCGGCCGATGATGGCCGGATCATACTGCAGGAAGAATAACGAAAGCGAGCCGGATGCCGAATCCGGGCCGGATGCGTTGGTGCCGGGAACCGGGAACAGAGAAAGGAAGGGTCTTTTGCCATGGACTCAGTCGATAAGAAACTGCTGATGCTGCTGCAGGAGAACGCGCGGATGCCGCTCAAGGCGCTCGCGGAGCAGGTATACCTGTCCTCGCCGGCCGTATCGGCCCGCATCGCGAAACTGGAGAAAGAGGGGATCCTGCGCGGCTACCATGCCGATGTGGACCCGCTGAAGGTGGGCTATCATATCACGGCCTTCATCAATCTGGAGATGGAGCCGGTGCGCAAGCCGGAATTCTATGCGTTCGCGCGCAGCTGTCCGAGCGTGCTCGAATGCCACTGCATCACGGGCCAGTATACGATCCTGCTGAAGGTGGTCTTCCCGAGCACGATGGAGCTCGACAGCTTCATCGGTCAGCTCCAGCATTTCGGCAAGACGAGCACGTCGATCGTGTTCTCGACCGAGGTCGAGACCCGGGGCGTGCGCGTGGAGATGTGACGGCGGGCAGACGGCCGCGGAACGGACGCAGACAACGCCGTACCCATACAAAAACAGGCTTGACCGGAGAGGTCAGGCCTGTTTTTGTATGGGTACGTTTTTTGTTTCCGGACAGATGTGTTATTTCACGGGGAAGGTGACCGTGAACGTGGTAAGCCCTCCTTCGCTTCGGGCTAAGATGTGCCCGCCGTGATGCTCCGTGATGGTCTTTGCGATCGAGAGCCCCAGGCCGTAGCCGCCGGAGCCGTTCCGGGTGCGGGCCTCGTCCGCGCGGTAGAAGCGCTCGAACAGGTGGGAGACCGCCTCCGGACTCAGGTCCGGGCCGGGGTTTGAAACGGTCAGCCGCAGCCGGTCGTTCTCCTTCTGAAGGCCCAGACGGACCGTGCCGGGGACCGAGGCGTATTTGCAGGCGTTGTCGATCAGGATCACGGCCAGCTGTCGCAGCTGCGAGGCGTCTCCGGTCAGGGTCAGGCCGGGCTCGATCTCGTCCTCGATCATCACGCCTCGTTCGAATGCGACCGGCTCGAACGCCAGCTCCGCTTCGGTGAGCAGATCCGACAGGTTCACCTCGGACATCTTTTCCGGCAGGCGCTCCGCGTCCGCGCGGGCCAAAAACAGCAGGTCCTCCACGAGCTTCTTCATGTGGCCGGCCTCCTCCTGCGTGCTGTCCACCCAGCGTTCCTGTTCACGAACCGTCTGGTCCGGGTGGGCCTTCAGGATGTTCAGGTTCGCGAGGATCACGGTCAGCGGCGTCTTGAGTTCATGCGAAGCGTCGGCGATGAACTGGCGCTGCTGTTTCCAGGAGGCCTCCACGGGGGCCAGCGCCCAGCGCGAGAGAAACAGGCTGATCACGAACAGGAGCAGGAAGGCGCCCGCGAAGATCAGGCCGGACGAGACGAGCGAGCTGCGCATGACCGACAGCTCCGTGCTGCGGTCCGCGAGCGCGATCAGGGTACCGGCGCTGCCTGCGGTGACCCGGAAGCGAAGGTCCTGGCCGGAGACCGTGCCGGACGTTTTGCCCGAGGCCAGGATCTGTGAAACGGCCTCCTGCAGGTCATCGGAATCGAGCGAGAGGGTCTGGGAACGCAGGACCGTGACGGTGCCGTCATCGGCCGCGCTCACAAGGAGGGCCGGCGTGAAGCTGCGGTCAAAAAAGCCGCGCCGTCCCGCGCCGCCAGCTCCGGCCCCGGAGACGCCGCCTGCGGCCTTTCCCGGATCGGTATAGAACGAAGGGCCGTCGGGGGCGCCGGGCCCCGGCAGGACTTCTCCGCCGTCCGGCTGCGGACCGGCCGGGCCGTCCGGCCCCGGGAAGATCTCCCCGCCGTCCGGCTGGGAAAGAAGGTTCGACATCGCGAGCTCTTCGAGGTCGATCTGCTGGCGCACCGTGCTCACGGTCGAGACGGTCAGGACCGTCAGCAGGACCAGGGACGAGAGCAGGAGGGTGATCAGGGTAAATTTCCGGCGAAGTTTTTTGATCACGTTGTTTCCTCCAGATGATAGCCCACGCGCCGCACGGCCGAGACCGTGACGCGCGAGTTCAGGAAATGCAGCTTCTTGCGCAAAAACGAGATATAGGCTTCGACATTATTGTCTTCGGCGTCGGAATCGGCGCCCCAGACCTTCTCGATCAGCGTATCCTTCGAGATCAGGATCTTCGGGTTCGCCATCAGGATCCGCAGGATCTCGAATTCCTTGAAGCCGAGGTGGATCGTCTTGGCGCCGCAGGTAAGGTCGCAGGTGGACAGGTTCAGCTTCAGGTCCCCGAACGACGCTTCCTCGAAGACGACCTCGCCCTGCCGGCGCGTCAGCGCGCGGATGCGGGCCAGCAGTTCTTCGGGGACGAACGGCTTCGTCATATAATCGTCCGCGCCCGAATCGAGGCCGGAGATCTTGTCCCGGACGTCATCGCGCGCGGTCAGCATGATGATCGGGACGTGGATGCCCTTTCGCCGCAGCGCGGTCGCGATCTCGAACCCGTTCTTGCCGGGCAGCATCACGTCCAGAACGATCACGTCATAGGTTCCGTTTCCGGCATAGTACAGGCCGTCATCGCCGTCGTAGGCGACGTCCGCCTGATAGCGTGCCTCGCGCATGATCTGCGCGAGCGCGTCCGCGAGCCGTTTTTCATCTTCAACGATCAGGACCTGCATGGGGGACCTCCTGTCAGCGGGGTGCCGGATCTTTGCCCGGTACCGTCAGTATAGCATATTTTGAACGGAGAAACATCTTTTTTCCCCGAAAGCGCCCGAGGCCGGCCGGAGCAGGGGGCTCCGGCCGGTGAGGAGGGTTCTATAAAAAAGAAGGATCTGTCGATGGATGAGCGCCTGATCTTCACGCTCTGCCGGCAGTATAATACGGCATGCTGAAACGAACCTGAAACGTTGACATTTCCATTCTCAGCGTGATAAACTTTCTTCAGTGCGGTTCCGGTTCAGGTCCCTTTTCGAACGGTTACGGCATGGATACGCTTACCGCGTAAGTTCAGAGGATCTACAGGAGTGCGGAAATGAAAAAAGGATGGCTTTTAGCGGTACTGTTGGCAGCGTCCCTGACCCTGACGGGCTGCGGCGGATCGTCCGCGCAGCCGCAGACAAAGGCGGCACAGCCGACACAGGCGCCGGCCGGGATCACGATTCCGGAGGACGTCTATTCGGTTCCGGACGGTACGCTCATCATAGACGGGAACGACTATCAGACATGCCGCGCGGACATGCAGAAAGCGCTGAATGACCGGCGCGTGGACGTCTGCGTGAAGGATTATATCCCGTTTACATGGGATGACTTTTACGCGATGGAGTACGGCACGTTCTGGCTGGAGGGCTATTCCCGGTCGGACCCGAAGATCGGCCGGCTGGAGGGAGAAGACAAGAGATCCAGCCTTGTCTATTACCGCTTCAATTATTACGATCTGACAGACAGTGACATCGCCCGCATGAAGGGCGAGATCGACGCCGCGGTCCGCGAGATCGCCGCGATGGTCCCCGAAGGGGCGGACATCTGGCATCAGGTCCGGATCGTTCACGATGAGCTGATCCGTCGCGCGAGCTATGACCATACCCTGCAGCTGCCGCACTGTCATGATGCGTACGGCGCCCTGGTGACCGGACAGGCGGTCTGCAGCGGCTACGCGAGCGCATTCACCGCGGTCATGGCGGAGCTCGGGCAGTACTGCCCGATCGTGGTCTCCGACACACACGCCTGGAACCGTGTCAATGAACGAACCTATCAGGAATTCATCGATGTTACCTGGGATGATCCGGACATGAAAGACGCTTCCGGACGGGATTATATCCAGTATACGTACTTCGGGCTGACGCGCGAGGAAGTCGAATCGGTCGATGCGCATTCGATCACCGGAGGCAATACGTCCATCACGAACTGGGTGGCGGATCCGGTCGCGTTCAATTACTGCGATCATGAGGGCTATACGCTGTCCTCGTATGATGAAAAGGCCGCGTCGCAGATCTTCAAGACCCAGCTGAAGGCCGGAGAGAATACGCTGATGATCCGTTTTATAAACGAAGAGGATTATGCCCGGGCCGCGGCCTGGTGGGATGGGGACGGCTCCGCCGCGAACCGGATCCTGACGAACGCCGGCCTGTCGGGCAGTTACCGGTACTGGCTGGAAGATACGCTGAAGACGATCGTGATCGGGACCGGGGCGTAACGGGAACCGGCGTTTGCGGAAAAGGAAACGTATCGGGAGCCGGCATGTAACGGAGCCGGTACGAGTCGAAAAAAGGGCCTGCCGACCGCGGCGAAGAACGAGCACATGGACGTGCAGATCAAGGAGACGGGCGTGCGGGAGATCGCCGGCATCCGGTGCTTCTATGCGACCCTGTCCGTGACCGACCTGATGGATAAGCATCTGACCGTGAATTATGCGGCCGATGATCTGGACGTGATCGCGTACCAGAACGGGATCCCGCTGGACATGGCAGATTCACACGAGGCCGAGCAGCCCGAGGGCTATGAGTACGAGGAGTA
>CACXFD010000241.1 GCA_902766845.1 uncultured Lachnospiraceae bacterium
AGCATATCGCTCAGGCTCTTCAGCACGCGGCTGTTCACGCCGGTGACCGCCCTGCCCCGGCGGCCGTTGTCGATGAGGGCGTCCACGGCCTCCTGGAGCATGCGCTTCTCGTTGCGCACGATGATCTCGGGGGCGGCGGTCAGCTTGGCCAGACGGTTGTTGCGGTTGATGATGCGGCGGTACAGGTCGTTTAAGTCAGAGGTGGCGAAACGGCCGCCGTCCAGCTGGACCATGGGGCGCAGATCCGGCGGAATGACCGGAAGGACATTCAGGATCATCCATTCCGGACGGTTGCCGGAATTGCGGAAAGCTTCCACAACTTCCAGACGCTTCATGATCTTGGCCCGCTTGGGAGCAGTGGCTTTTTCAAACTGTTCGCGCAGGTCGGCATATTCCGCGTCCAGATCGACTTCCTTGAGCAGGGTCTCGATCGCTTCCGCGCCCATGCCTGCCTTGAAAGCGTCCTCGCCGTACTGTTCCACTTCCTTGCGGTAATCCTGCTCGTTCAGGACCGTTTTCTTGGTCAGCATCGTCTGACCCGGATCCAGGACGATATAAGCCGCGAAATACAGAACGCGTTCCAGATTGCGGGCGGAAATATCCAGGATGGTGGCGATACGGCTCGGGATCCCCTTGAAATACCAGATATGGGATACCGGGGAGACCAGGCTGATATGACCCATTCTCTCACGGCGTACGCTGGACTTGGTGACTTCCACGCCGCAGCGGTCACAGATCACGCCGCGGTAACGGTTCTTTTTATATTTGCCACAATGGCATTCCCAGTCGCGGTTCGGTCCGAAAATGCGCTCGCAGAACAGACCGTCACGTTCGGGCTTTAAAGTACGGTAGTTGATTGTCTCCGGCTTTTTGACTTCGCCGTGAGACCAGCTGAGGATCTTTTCGGGAGACGCCAGTCCGATCCGGATCGCGTCAAAGACCAGCGGCTGATAGATCTCTTCGTGAAGTTGCATCGGCATGAGTATTATCTCCCTTCCTCATCTTTGTAGTCGTCGTCGTAGTCGTCATCTTCCGGTTCCGGCTCGGCTTCGACTTCTTCCAGCTCGCCTTCCTGATTGAATTCCTGAACCTGGAAGCCAAACTTACCGTAGTTGTCATTCTTGTTCTTCAGGAAGTCACGGTTGCCTTCGATCACCGCGCGGAAATCGCGTTCGGTGTAGTCCAGGTTTTCCTTTACTTCCACTTCGGTCCCGTCATCCATCAGCAGTGTCATATCCAGACCCAGAGACTGCAGTTCCTTTAACAGAACCTTGAAGGATTCCGGAACGCTCGGCGTCGGGATATTGGTGCCCTTGATGATCGCCTCGTACGTCTTGACACGGCCGACGACATCGTCGGATTTCACGGTCAGGATCTCCTGCAGCGTATAGGCAGCGCCGTAGGCTTCCAGGGCCCAGACTTCCATTTCACCGAAACGCTGTCCGCCGAACTGAGCCTTGCCGCCCAGAGGCTGCTGCGTGACCAGAGAGTAAGGGCCGGTCGAACGGGCATGGATCTTGTCGTCGACCAGGTGGTGCAGCTTCAGGTAATGCATGTGACCGATGGTGACGCGGCCGTCAAACGGTTCACCGGTCCGGCCGTCCCGCAGCTGAACCTTGCCGTCGCGGGAGATCGGAACGCCCTTCCAGAGAGCGCGGTGCTCCAGATGAGAGCCCAGATATTCCATGACCTCGGGCAAAAGCAGGCCTTCGTATTTCTTTTTGAAGTCGCTCCACTCGGTGTTGACGTAGTCGTTTGCCATTTCCAGCGTGTCGGCAATATCCACTTCCTTGGCCCCATCAAAGACCGGGGTGGAAAGCTTGAAGCCTAAAATGGCGCCGGCCAGGGACAGGTGGGTTTCCAGGACCTGACCGATATTCATACGGCTGGGCACGCCCAGAGGGTTCAGCACGATGTCCAGCGGCCTGCCGTTCGGAAGATAAGGCATGTCTTCGACCGGAAGGATGCGGGACACGACGCCCTTGTTGCCGTGACGGCCGCTCATCTTGTCGCCCACGGAGATCTTTCTCTTCTGGGCCACATAGATGCGGACGCTCATGTTGACTCCGGGCGGCAGATCGTCTCCCGCTTCACGGGTGAAGACCTTCGTATCCAGAACAACACCGTAGGCACCGTGCGGCACCTTTAAGGACGTATCACGGACTTCACGGGCTTTTTCACCGAAGATGGCCCGCAGCAGACGCTCTTCCGGTGTCAGTTCGGTCTCGCCCTTCGGCGTGACCTTACCGACCAGAATGTCGCCGGTCCGCACTTCCGCACCGACACGGATGATACCGCGCTCATCCAGATCCTTTAAGGAATCTTCGCCGACACCGGGCACATCACGGGTGATCTCCTCCGGCCCCAGCTTCGTATCGCGGGATTCCGTCTCGTATTCTTCAATATGGATCGACGTATATACGTCATCCTTTAACAGACGTTCGCTCAGAAGAACCGCGTCTTCGTAGTTGTAGCCTTCCCAGCTCATGAAACCGATCAACGGGTTCTTGCCCAGACCGATCTCGCCGCCGCTCGTGCAGGGACCGTCCGCGATCACATCGCCGGTCTTGACGTGTTCTCCCTTGTTGACGATGGGCTTCTGGTTGTAGCAGTTGCTCTGGTTGGAGCGTTTG
>CACXFD010000242.1 GCA_902766845.1 uncultured Lachnospiraceae bacterium
GGCTCGGGCGCCAGCGTGCGGGCGATGGCCACGCGCTGCTGCTGTCCGCCGGAGAGCTCTGCGGGGTAGCGGTCCATGAACATGCCGATCTTCACGATGCGCGAGACGCGGCGCACGCGGGCGTCGATCTCCTCCGGCGTGAGCTTGCGGACGCTCTTTACGACCTGCCCGTCGGCGCCGACGACCTCATACTCCTCATTCAGGCTCTGGCCCTTGGCCCTGTAGCTGTCCCGGATGCCCTCCAGCTTCTTTTCGAGCTCCGCGGCCTTTGCCGCGCCGGCCGCGGCCGGGTCGGAGGCCTCGTGAAGCTTCATGCCGAACAGCTCCTTTGCCGTGTACATCGACAGGGTAAAGGCGTCGATCAGCTTGATGCAGGCGCGGTTCGCGTCCACCTTTCCGTCCTTGCCGCGGCAGCTCTCCACCTCCTCGCGCACCTTCCTGCCGTTTGAGACGGCGCGCAGAAGATCCGCGGTCTGCTTCGCGGTCACGTCCAGCTCGGGCATCTCCTCGTGCACATTTTTCAGGCCGAAGGAGATGTTCTGATAGACCGTCATGTTGGGCCACAGGGCGTAGTTCTGGAACAGGAAGCCCACCTTTCTCTTGTTGGCGGGTACGTTCACGCCTGCCTCGGAATCGAAGACCACGCGGTCTCCGATCCTGATCTGTCCCTCCGTCGGCGTCTCCAGACCGGCGATCATGCGCAGGATCGTGGTCTTGCCGCAGCCGGACGGCCCCAGCAGGGTGATAAAGGAGTTGTCCGGAATATCGAGGGAGACATTATCCACGCCGAAGAAGTTCCCCCAGCGCTTCGTGATGTTCCGTAAAGTGATCTCAGGCATGGTCGGTTATCCTCCAATTCCGCTGTCCAGGGACGCGCCCGTCAGCTTGTTCACCGCAGTGTTGAAGATGAGAATCGTGGCGATCAGGATCAGGTTGATCGCGCTTGAGAAGGCGTACAGACCCATCTCGTCAAAGTAGTCCAGGGACGTCGACAGGATGAAGCCCTGCGTACATAAAAGCAGGAACAGGGAGAGCTCTCTCAGGCATGTCATAAAGGGCAGCATAAAGCCGCTGATGATCGAGCTCTTCTGGATCGGGATGATGATGCGCACCATCCGTTTCCACCATGGCACGTTCTGGATGATGGCCGCCTCCTCCAGCTCTCCGGACAGCTGCAGCATGGAGTTGAGGGAGGCGCGGCTCGCGAACGGGATGTACTTGACGACGCCGGCGATCACGAGCAGGGTGTAGGTGTTGAACAGGTTCAGGTGCTTGTTGGAGAACAGCACGTAGAACGCGGCGCCGACGGCGATAGACGGCATCAGGTACGGCAGGAAGGCCATGTTGTTCACGTAGTTCGCGAACCTGGACCTGCGGTTCTTGGAGACCGCGTAGCCGATCAGGGTCCCGATGGTCCCGGCGATCAGGGCGCAGAGCACCGCCACGAGGATGGTCCCCTTGAAGGCGCGCCAGATCATCGGATTGTACAGGACGCCCTGCTGGCCGTACATACCGTTTTCGGTGATGTTTTCATGCGTCACCCACCACTTGGTGGTGAGGGCGGAAACGTCGCCGGAGTAGAGGAAGCTGTAGTCGCCCGGGTTCGGCAGGAAGGTCTCCAGCGCGAACATGCAGATGGGCCAGATGCTGGTAAAGAACGTGAGCACGATAAACACCGCGCCGATCACGTACTTTCCGGCCTTGCCCAGATTGATCTTCGAGAGCTGGCCGCTCTTGCCGGTGACCGTGGTGTAGTTTTTCCGGCTCTTCAGGCCGGACTGGTTGATTCCCAGGATCAGGATGCCGAAGAGCATCATGATGATGGCCAGGATCGAGGCCTCGCCCGTCCGGCTCGCGTTCATCGAAATATACTTGGTCGAGAGCGTCGTCAGCTTTAAGTAATGCGGCACGGGATAGGAGCCCATGGCGCTTCCAAAGACCAGCAGGATGGTGGAGAGGATGGCCGGCCGGATCATCGGCAGGGTGATCCGGAACATGATCTTGTGCTTGGGCGTATCCAGGATCGTGGCGGCCTCCTCCAGGTTCGCGTCCATGTTCTTGAAGATGCCGCCGATCAGGATATACGCGAACGGCGCATAGTGCAGTCCCAGCACCATGGCGCTGGGAAAGAGGCCCTGGCAGAACCACTTGGGCATGCATATGCCGAAGAGCGACGCCAAAAGGCCGTCCGACGTTCCCGTGACGGCGTTGGAGTTGAACATGTTCTGCCACACGACGGCCAGCGTCCACTGCGGCATGATATACGGAAAAATAAAGATCGAGCTCAGGTACTTTCTGAATTTGAGATTGGTCCTGGTCACCAGGAACGCAAAAAAGCCTCCGTAGAGGATGGCGATGACGCAGGTCAGGAACGAGAGCTCCACCGTGGTCCACAGCGGGCGCCACAGATTCGCCTTGGCCAGCTGGCCCGTGAACAGGTCGATGTAGTTGACCAGCGTATAGCCGTCGACCTTCTTGCTTAGCTGCGCGTCGATGGTGCCGGGATGGACCAGGATGGTGTCCCGCACGATGGCGACGATCGGCATGACGGTCGTGAACGTCAGAAGGATACCGAAGATCAGAAGGATGACGTTGTGCGGCTTCGCAAAAAACGTCTTTACCTTGTTTCCAATTGTATTATTCATACACACTCCCCGCAACGAGATCCCATGGATAAGGGACGGGCGCTGCGGTCAATTGCCTGCAGCGCCCGCGAATCGATCTGAACTGACTCAATCGTCCGGCGCGGTCACGCCCGGCCGATCAGTTGCCGTACTTGTCCAGAAGCTCGATCCAGCTGCCGACCGTGAAGGCCACGCTCGCGCAGTACTCCGGATCCTCGAGGACCAGATGTCCGTTATTCACCCACCAGTCGTAGCCGCGGTCGTTCTTCGCGTCAAACTGCACGGTGGTGCCATCCTCGGCCATGCCGCCCTTGCTGTGCTGGTACTTCTCTTCGGTAGCGGCAGCGACGGTCGGGTTGGCGGAGTAGCCGCCCATATCCTTGCCCCAGGCGGAGAAGCCGTCCGCGGTGCAGGTCATGTAGGCGATAAAGGCGCAGGCGGTCCAAGGCAGCGGGCTGTTCTTGGTCAGGAACAGGTAATGGCAGTAGCCGTAGCCGCCAATGCCCTCGTAGCCGTCCTGGTACGCCGCGACCTTGATGTTGTTCACGGACACGGAAGCGGACTCCTCCACGGAGCGCAGCTTGGAGTACACGAGCAGGCCGGCCTGGTCGGTTGCGGACTGGTCGACAAGGATGTTGCAGATAGGGCCGTCGTCGGTCTCAGCCTGATAGCTGCCGACCCACAGCTTGATCCACGCCAGGGCGTACTTGCCGTTCTCGCCCAGGCCGAAGTCCTCCGCATCGGTCTCCACGGAGGCGATGACGGGATCGATATAGGCCTTCTGCGCGGCGTCCAGCTTGTCATAGGCTTCCTTCAGGTAGCCGGCGTAGGTGTCCTGCGTCAGCATGTACAGGAAGTTCTTGCCGACGATCTCGGAATCGATGTCCATGAACAGGGTGTGCTGTCCGTCCGCCACGAAATCCCAGCAGTTCTTGTACTGCTTGGAGCCGGTGCTGTTGTACATGAAGACCTTGTTCAGGGTCTGGAGGGGCAGATAGCCCTCATAGGTGGCGGCGTCCACACCGTTGGCCTCCGCCCACTCCTTCGGGATGAAGGTGTCAAGGATGCCGGTCTGGACCATCTTGCTCTCGATCTGGTTGCCGTCCTGAATGAGGGTCACGGCGAAGGTGCCGGTGGCCTTCTGGGAGTTGGCGGTGAGCTGA
>CACXFD010000243.1 GCA_902766845.1 uncultured Lachnospiraceae bacterium
CCATCGAGTGGGGCGCGGACATCGTGACCCACTCCACGACCAAATACATGGACGGCCACGGGACCGCCGTGGGCGGAGCCATCGTGGATTCCGGCCGGTTCGACTGGATGGCCCACGCGGACAAGTTCCCGGGCCTGTGCACGCCGGACGAATCCTATCACGGCATCACCTACGCGGAGAAGTTCGGGAAGGAAGGCGCGTTCATCACGAAGGCCACGGCCCAGCTGATGCGTGATTTCGGCTCCATCCAGTCGCCGCAGAACGCGTTCTACCTGAACCTGGGCCTGGAGAGCCTGCACGTGCGCATGCAGCGCCATGTGGAGAACGGACAGGCTGTGGCGGAGTTCCTGCAGAGCCGGCCGGAGGTGGCCTGCGTGCACTATTCGGGGCTGCCCGGAGACAAGTATTACGAGATCGCGCAGAAGTATCTGCCGCAGGGCGGATGCGGCGTCGTCTCGTTCGAGCTGGCGGGCGGACGCCCGGCCGCGGAGAAGTTCATGAAGGCCCTGAGGCTCGCGGCCATCGAGACCCATGTGGCGGACGCGCGGACCTGCTGCCTGAACCCGGCCACGTCGACGCACCGCCAGATGACCGAGGAGCAGCTCGAGGCAGCCGGCGTGCCGGCCGGTCTCGTGCGCATGTCCTGCGGTCTGGAGGACAAGGAAGACCTGATCGCGGACCTTTCGCAGGCGCTGGACGCGCTGAAGGCGTAAAGAAGCCGCGCTGCCGGCGCGGCATGATGGATGGCGCCCGGCATCACGCAAAAGGAATGAATCGAAGACGGCCGGAGGGCTTGAAGCCAGCCGGCCGTTTGTGTAAAATCAAGGAAAGACCGCCGGCAAGGCGCCGGATGGCAAGGCGCCGGAGCATATTGGGAAAGGAGGGCAGCCATGCGGGAAAAACGGGAAGTGGACATGACCACCGGCGTGATCTGGAAACGGCTGCTCGCCTTTACGGTGCCGCTCCTGGTCGGAAACCTGTTCCAGCAGCTCTACAATACCGTGGACAGCATGGTCGTCGGGAACTATGTGGGCAAGGACGCCCTGGCGGCCGTCACGAGCACGTCCCAGATCATCAATACGCTGATCGGCCTGTTCATGGGGTTCGCGACCGGCGCGGGCGTCGTGATCTCGCAGTATTACGGGGCCCGGGACCGGGAAAACATGCGGCGGGCCATCCATACGTCGGTCGTCTTTTCGCTGCTGATGGGCATCGCGCTGAGCGTGATCGGCGTGGCCGCGTCGCCGTGGATGATCCGGGCCATGCGTACGCCGGGCTCGGTCATCGAGGGCGCGGAGGAGTATCTGCATATCTATTTCCTCGGCGCCGTCGGCCTTGTCATGTATAACATGGGGGCCGGGATCCTGCGCGCGATCGGCGATTCGCGCCGGCCGCTCTATTTCCTGATCCTGTCATCGGTGCTGAACGTGGTGCTGGACCTGCTCTTCGTGGTCCGGTTCGGGCTGGGCGTGGCCGGCGTGGCATACGCGACGATCCTGTCCCAGTTCGTGTCCGCGGTCCTGATCTTTGCCGTGCTGTTCGCGAGCCGGGAAGACTACGGCCTGAGGTTCTCCGAACTGGGCCTGTCCCCGGCCATGCTGAAAAAGATCGTCATGATCGGCCTGCCGACCGGGCTCCAGCTCGCGGTCATCTCGTTCTCCAACGTATTCGTGCAGGCCTATATCAACGATTTTGACGCGGCGGCTATGGCCGGCTGGGGCATCCGGATCCGGCTCGAGGCGTTCATCTTCCTGCCGATGCAGTCGATCGGGCTCGCGATCACGACCTTTGTGGGCCAGAACGTCGGAGCGGGCCTGACGGACCGAATCCGGGAAGGCGTGAAAGTCTCCCTGCAGATGGCGATGGGGATCACGCTGCTGATCATCGTCCCGCTGTTCATATTTGCCCCGCAGGTATCGGCCATCTTCAATCAGGAAGAAGACGTGCTGCATTTCGCGGTGCTGTTTCTGCGCTCCAGTCTGCCGTTCATGGTGATCGCCTGCGGGAACCAGATCTATGCCGGCGCGCTGCGCGGCGTCGGCGACGCCCGTCTGCCGATGGTCGTGATGATCGGAAGCTTCGTCGTGTTCCGGCAGATCTATCTGTACGTGTTTTCGCAGCTGTTCGATCCGCTGATCGTGGTCGCCCTGGCCTTCCCGGCTGGCTGGACACTGTGCAGCGCCATCATGTTCGGCATCTTCCATTCGAAGCGGTGGGAGAGGGATCTGGCCGGATCCGTCGGCGGGACGGCGGAGAAAAGCCCCGCATCGTCATGAAAAACCGTTCGGGAGGAGAGACCTATGCAGTACAGGAAGGACCGGAACGGCCATGACCTGAGCGTCCTGGGGTATGGCTGCATGCGCTTCACCAAGCGGGGGACGTCGATCGACCTGGACAAGGCCGAGCGGGAGCTGATGGCTGCGTTCCGGGCCGGGGTCAACTATTTTGACACAGCGTACCTTTATTCCGGGAGCGAGGCGGCCCTCGGGACCATCCTGGAGCGGAACGGGATCCGCGATCAGGTGAACATCGCGACCAAGCTGCCGCAGTACCTGATCGGGAGCCGGGCCGCGGTGGACCGGTACTTTGACGAAGAGCTGGCCCGCCTGCGCACCGACCATGTGGACTACTACCTGATGCACCATCTGACCGATGTGGCGATGTGGGAGAAGCTCAAGAACGTCGGGATCCTGGACTGGATTCGGGACAAGAAGCAGGCCGGGGCCATCCGCAGCATCGGCTTTTCCTATCACGGGAACACCGAGAATTTTCTGAAGATCCTGGAGGATTACGACTGGGACTTCTGCCAGATCCAGTACAACTATCTGGACGAGACGGCCCAGGCCGGGCGCGCCGGCCTGCAGGCCGCGGCGGCCCGCGGCATCCCGGTCGTGATCATGGAGCCGCTGCGCGGCGGGAAGCTGGTGTCGATGCTTCCGCCCGGAGCGCTGAACGCCATGAAGGAGAGCGGACGGGACTGGAGCCCGGCCGAATGGGGCCTGCGCTGGCTGTATGACCAGCCGGAGGTCACCGTGGTCCTCTCGGGCATGAATTCGCTCGCGATGGTGGAAGAGAACTGCCGCATCGCTTCGGAGGCGGGGCCGGGCTGCCTGACAGAGGCGGACCGGCAGGTGCTCGAGCGGGTCAAGCGGGCCATCCGGGAAAAGGAGAAGGTCGGCTGCACCGGCTGCCGCTACTGCATGCCCTGTCCCAAGGGCGTCGATATCCCCGGTATCTTCCGCTGCTACAACGCGATGTACATCGAATCGAAGGCGCAGGGACGGTTCCAGTTTGCCCAGACCGTGGGCCTGACGCGGGAGCCGGCCTTTGCGGACCGGTGCGTCCGCTGCGGCAAGTGCGAGCAGCACTGTCCGCAGGGCCTGCCGATCCGGGACCTCCTGCAGGAGGCGGACCGCGCGCTGCGCCCGCTCCCGTACAAGGTCGGGGTCGCGGCTGCGCGTGCGTTCATGCTGCGAAAGGGGAGGCCGGCGCGGAAATAGAGAAAAAGGGGCCGTCCATCGTTTGAGAACGATGGACGGCCCCTTCAGCATATCCGGGCCGGTGATCCGGCGCGCAGGTGTCAATTGCTCTCGGTATCGCTAACCGCTGCGGAGGAGATGTCCCGCGGCGCGGCCGGTGCGCCGGCCGGCATGCCGGTCACCGCTCCCGCCGCTCCTGCCGCGCCGGGGAAGGCGCCGGTCTGCGGCTGGCTGTTCTGCGCATAGGCCTGCGCCATCGCCCGGGCCGCTTCGGCGGCCTTCTTCTCGCGGCGCCGGCGCGCGCGCCGGCGGCACCCGCGGATGA
>CACXFD010000244.1 GCA_902766845.1 uncultured Lachnospiraceae bacterium
ACAGGTGCAGGCAGTGCTTGTCATACGTGGTGACTTCCTTGCCGCCCTCGATGCGCTTCAGGCTCTCCAGACGCTCGTGCGTGCAGAAGCAGTAATACGCTTCGCCCTTGTCGATCAGCTGCTTGGCGTACTTCATGTAGATGCCGGCCTTCTGGCGCTCGCTCTGCACATACGGCCCGCAGCCCCCGTCCTTGTCCGGACCCTCGTCGTGGACGAGGCCGGTCTCGGCCAGCGTGCGGTAGATCAGTTCCGTCGCGCCTTCAACGAACCGCTCCTGATCGGTATCCTCGATGCGAAGCAGAAAGTCTCCGCCTTCATGCTTGGCGATCAGGTATTCATAGAGCGCGGTGCGCAGGTTACCGACGTGCATCCGTCCGGTCGGACTCGGAGCATACCTCGTACGGATCTTCATGATGGATTCCTCTTCTCTTCAAAATGATCTGTACCGGGCCGGGAAGCAGGTCCGCTGTTTCCTTCCGGTACGATGAAACAAAACAAATAATGCTTCGGCGCATCAAGAGCCGCAGGCCCTGCCAGGCAGGGCCTGCGGCCCGCGTGCGCGCTCGGAACGGAGCAGACGGGACCGGCCCGGGGGAACGCAGGGCGTTCCCCCGGGCCTTGCCGCGCGATTGGCGCGGGAGAAAACCGCGGTTTTCTCCCGCGCCCTCCGCGCGGCAGCCCCGGAGCGTCTCCGCTCCGGGGCCGGTCCCGTTTTCCGGCCTCACTTAGCCTTCGCGCGTGTACTTCGGTGCTTCCTTGGTGATCTGGATGTCGTGCGGGTGGCTCTCCTTCAGGGACGCCGCGGAGATCTTGACGAACCGTCCGGTCTCCTTGAGCGTCGGGATGTCCTTTGCGCCGCAGTAGCCCATGCCGGAGCGCAGGCCGCCGATCAGCTGGAAGACCGTATCTTCCACGGTCCCCTTATACGCCACGCGTCCTTCGACGCCTTCGGGCACCAACTTCTTGGCGTCGGTCTGGAAGTAACGGTCCTTGGAGCCGTTCTCCATGGCAGCGATCGAACCCATGCCGCGGTAGACCTTGTATTTCCGGCCCTGGAACAGTTCGAAATCTCCCGGGCTCTCGTCGCATCCCGCGAAGATGGAGCCCATCATGCAGACGTCGCCGCCGGCCGCCAGGGCCTTGGTGACATCGCCCGAATACTTGATGCCGCCGTCCGCGATGACCGGGATCCCGTATTCCTTCGCGACGTTGTAGCAGTCCATGATGGCCGTGATCTGCGGTACGCCGATGCCGGCCACCACACGCGTGGTGCAGATGGAGCCGGGGCCGATGCCGACCTTCACGGCGTCCACGCCCGCCTCGATCAGCGCGCGGGCCGCTTCACCGGTCGCAATGTTGCCGGCGATGACCTGCAGGTCCGGAAATTCCGCCTTGATGCTGCGCACCGCGTCCAGGATGTTCTTCGAATGGCCGTGGGCGCTGTCGATCACGACCACGTCCACCTTGGCATCCACGAGCGCGCGGACACGGTCCATCATGTTCTTCGTGATGCCGACCGCGGCGCCGCAGAGCAGGCGGCCCTGGTCGTCCTTCGCGGACAGCGGGTACTTGATCTGCTTCTCGATGTCCTTGATCGTGATCAGGCCCTTCAGGTTGAAATCATCGTCCACGATCGGGAGCTTTTCCTTGCGGGCGCGGCCGAGGATGGCCTTGGCCTCCTCGAGCGTGGTGCCCTCCTTGGCCGTGATCAGCCCTTCGCTGGTCATGCTCTCCTTGATCTTTTTGGAGAAATCCGTTTCAAACTTCAGGTCGCGGTTCGTCAGGATACCGACGAGCTTGCGGCCCTCGGTGATGGGCACGCCGGAGATCCGGTACTTCGCCATCAGCGCGTCCGCGTCCGCCAGCGTGTGCTCCGGCGACAGGTAGAACGGATCCGTGATCACGCCCGACTCCGAACGCTTGACCTTATCCACTTCCGCGGCCTGGTCTTCCACGGACATGTTCTTGTGGATGATGCCGATTCCGCCCTGGCGGGCCATGGCGATGGCCATGCGGTGTTCCGTCACGGTGTCCATGCCGGCGCTCATCATCGGGATGTTGAGCACGATCTTCTTCGTCAGGTGCGTCGTGAGATCCACCATGTTCGGAGTGACCTCCGAATAGGACGGGACCAGCAGGACGTCGTCAAAGGTGATGCCTTCGCCAATGATCTGACCCATGCGTTCTTCTTCTCCTTCTCTTTTTGATGCCTGTGTGTTAGAGTATCCGCTTCAGCCCAGCGCCTGCTCCAGCCGCGCGCGGATCTGCGTCAGGAAGCCGTCGCTGGTCTCCGTGACCGGATCCGGGCGCGAGGTGATCAGCGCCAGGTCTTTCGTCATGTGTCCGTCCTCGATGGTCCCGACCGTGGCCTTTTCGAGCGTGTCCGCAAACGAGACGAGCTCCGGCAGGCCGTCGATCTGGCCGCGTTTGCGGAGCGCGCCGCTCCAGGCAAAGATCGTCGCGACCGGGTTGGTCGAGGTCTGTTCTCCGCGCAGATGCGCGTAGTAATGGCGCTGCACGGTCCCGTGCGCGGCCTCGTATTCATAGCAGCCGTCCGGGCTCACGAGGACCGACGTCATCATGGCCAGCGACCCGAAGGCCGTAGCGAGC
>CACXFD010000245.1 GCA_902766845.1 uncultured Lachnospiraceae bacterium
CCACAACGTGGGCGGCCTGCCGAAGGAGCTGGGCTTTACCGAGCTGATCGAGCCGCTGCGGATGCTGTTCAAGGACGAGGTGCGCGCGCTGGGCGAGGCGCTGGGCCTGCCGCGCGACCTGGTCTGGCGGCAGCCGTTCCCGGGGCCGGGCCTGGGCGTCCGGATCATCGGGGACATCACCGCGGAAAAGGTCCGCATCACGCAGGACGCCGACGCGATCTGGCGCGAAGAGATCGCCGCGGCCGGTCTGGACAAACATCTGGGCCAGTATTTCGCGGCCCTGACCAATATGCGCTCGGTGGGCGTCATGGGCGACTTCCGGACCTACGATTACGCGATCGCCCTGCGCGCGGTCAACACGTCCGACTTCATGACCGCGGACAGCGCCCAGATCCCGTGGGAGGTCCTGCGCAGGGCCACGAACCGCATCGTCAACGAAGTCAAGGGGGTCAGCCGTGTCCTCTATGACTGCACGGACAAGCCCCCGGCCACGATCGAACTCGAGTAACGGAATACAAAAAAGAGTCCTTCGCACCGCAGCGAAGGACTCTTTTTTCAGGATCATAATTCGGCCGCATCGTTTTTGCGCACGGGCCGAGATCGCTTTCTTCACGGCTCCTGCTCCGCCTTTACTCCGCGCTCTTCCACCCCGAAGCATGCTTCGAGCGGTTCAGCACCAGGATCACGGCGACCAGCAGCACCACGCTCACGGCGATCGCGATCCACGGCGTCAGCGTAAAGCCGGCCACCAGGTAACCGACCGCGCAGATCACGGCGACCAGCGTCGCGTACGGAAGCTGCGTCTCCACATGACGGATGTGCACACAGGACGCGCCCGTGGAGGCAAGGATCGTGGTATCGGAGATCGGCGAGCAGTGATCGCCGTACACGGAGCCGGCCAGCGTCGCGCCGAGCGACGGGATCAGCAGGCTCCCGGCCCCGTCCGCCGCGCAGATCATGGTCACGATCGGGATCAGCATGCCGAACGTGCCCCAGGACGTGCCCATCGAAAAGCTCATCAGGGCCGCCACCACGAAGATCAGGAACGGCAGGAAGCCCAGCGGCAGGTTGGACGAGGATACGAAGCCCGAGATGAACTGGCCCGTGCCGATCAGCTGACGGCATACGCCGCCCAGCGTCCAGGACAGGATCAGGATCAGCATCGGCGGGACGATGTTCCCGATGCCGCTGACGATGTTCTCCACGAATTCCTTCGGGCGCATCAGCTTGCGCGGGATATACAGGATGAACGCGGTCACGAGGCCCGCGAACGCGCCCAGCGTCAGGCCGGCCGTCGGATTGCAGCCGATGGCTTCGGAGAAGCTGACGCCGTCAAAGAAGCCGCCTACGTACGCCATGCCGAGGATCGCGCAGACGATCAGCACGAGGATTGGAAGCACGAGGTCGATCACGCGTCCGTTCGGATTCCCCTGCTGTGCGCGTTCTTCCACTTTGACCTCCCCGGTCCGGACCGCTTCCTCGGCCTTCTTCATGGGGCCGAAATCCCGGCCGGTCACGCTGAGGAAGATCACCATGAAGATCGTAAGCAGCGCGTACAGGTTATACGGGATCGTGGACAGGAAGATGTGGAAGCCGCCGGTCTCGCTGACCTCGCTGGCCACGGCCACGGCCCAGCTGGACACCGGCGCGATGATGCAGACCGGCGCGGCCGTCGCGTCGATGATGTAGGCGAGCTTTTCGCGCGAGATCCGCAGGCGGTCCGTGATGGGCCGCATGACGGTGCCCACGGTCAGGCAGTTGAAGCCGTCGTCGATGAAGATCAGCACGCCGAGGAGCGAGGTCGCGAGCGCGGCCGACCGGCGCGTCTTCAAACGCTTTTCCGCCCAGCGCCCGTATGCCTCGCTGCCGCCCGCCTTGGACACCAGCGTGACCACGGCCCACAGAAGGGCCAGGAAAATGATCATATACGCGTTATCGGCGATCTTCGAATACATCATGTCGAAGGTGGTCGATACCGCGGTCAGGACGGTCCCTCCGGCCGCGAACGCGTAGATCAGCATGCCGGAAAACAGGCCGATGAACAGCGACGAATAGACTTCTTTGGTGATCAGCGCGAGACTGATCGCGATGATCGGCGGCAGAATCGACAGCCAGCCGGTCTCGATCATAGTGAATTCCATGCTTCTTCTCTCCTCAGATCGATACTGCGGAACGGCAGAACGATGGCGGAACGATGAGGCAGCAGACCGTTCCGCCGG
>CACXFD010000246.1 GCA_902766845.1 uncultured Lachnospiraceae bacterium
AGGACTCCTCCGGGAAGGGAGCGGCCGAAGCGGATGCGGCGGTGCCTGCGGCAGCAGCCGGACCGTCCGACGCGAAGGCGGAGCCGGCCCAAAGCACTGCGCCGATCCTGTGGGCTCCGTCCGGGAGCGGGCTGCTCGGCGCGTCGGCCACGGGGCCGCAGAATCCGGACAGGATCTTCCACGCGACGCCCGAGATGCTGAAGGGCCACGCCTATGCGGCCGTTTCAAACAACACGCTGGTCTTTTTCCGCAGTGAAGAGAATTATACGGTCGGAACGCGCGGAACGTTTACGGACATTGCCGGAAATACGCTGACCGGCACGCTGGCGGGCAAGGATTTTGAGAACTCCAGTTTTGGCCGTCATTCCGGTTCGGCCCGGTATTCGACCGTGATCAGCAGCCCGTGGTTCGCTTATAAGGGTTCCATTACTTCTCTGAGGGTCGCGGAAGGCTGTGCCATCAAGCCCTCCAACATGTATCTGTGGTTCTGCCGGCTCAATTACCTGAAGACCGCGGACCTCAAGGGCTTTGATACGAGTCTGGTAAAGAACTTCGAAGGAATGTTCGAGTTCGATGACTATCGGAACGAAGAAAAGAGTGCCCTGATCGAAGTCCGGAACCTGGATACGCTGGATACGTCCGCAGCCACGAATATGGCGGACATCTTCCGCTATAACCGGCAACTGAAGGAGATCGATGTATCGAACTTTGATACGCATAACGTGACATCGTTCCGCTACGCGTTCGAGGGATGCAGCCAGCTGAGCACGCTGGATACGTCCGGCTTCGATACCTCCTCGGCAACACAGCTGACGAACATGTTCGCCGGCTGCAGCCAGCTCTCCAAGCTGGACGTCTCCTCGTTCGACACGTCGAGCGCGACGGACATGAGCAAGATGTTTGATGAAACGCGGAACCTGAAGGAACTGGATCTGTCAAACTTCGACACCTCGGCCTGCACGAATATGCAGGGCATGCTGTCCACCTGCGGCGCCGTCAGATACAAGCTCGGGGAGAACTTCGATTTCTTCGGGAATGAGATCACCGAAACAAAGAAGGCAGCTGTATTCCAGACGCTCTCGTCTTCGGAGCTGTATACGGGCAAGTGGATCTGCGAAGAACGTCCGGAGGAGAGCGGTTTCACTTCGGCGGAGCTGCGTGACACCTACACGCCGGACATGGCCGGCACCTGGGTGCTCGAGATGCGTTCCGACCGGGGAGTCATCCGGTTTGACTGCAACGGCGGATACCCGGCTGTCACGGATTACATTTTCCGAAAAGACAACCCGACGGTCATGATGAAGACGACGACGTCCTCTTCCTTCTACCAGCCGTCCGACAGCACGCTGGCCATCGTGTACTGGACGGAGGACCCGGAGGGGAACGGTACACGCTATCTGCCGTCACAGTCGTATGATTTCAGCGAGTATCTCGGCAAGACGACGACGCTGTACGCGCAGTGGGGCATCGTCTACCCCTACAAGGTGATCCATTACCGGGAGAACCTGAGCGGTTCGACCCCGTATTCGGTCTACCGCACAGAGAATCTGAAAGCGGAAAAGGATACCGAGGTCACGCCGGACGTGCTGACGATCCGCGGCTATAACTCTCCCGAACCGCAGACGGTGCGGATCGACGCAGAGAATATCGTGATCGAGTACTACTATACGTGTCAGGCCTATACCGTGAACCTGGACGGGAACGGCGCGACCAGCGGCATGATGGACAGCTTCCGGATCGCCATGGACAGCTATGCGTGGCTGAAGCCGAACACCTACCAGCGGAAGGGCTGGCTGTTCACGGGATGGAACACGAAGCCGGACGGCTCCGGAAGGACCTACTCCGACAAGGGACTGGTGCGGGATCTGACGACAAAGGACGGCGACACGGTCACGCTGTATGCTCAGTGGCTGCAGAACGAGACCGAAGTTCATCCGGAGAAGGGCGTGATCTACGTGACCTGCCGGGCCAACGAGACCATCATGATCCCCGGCCTGCCCGCCGGGACCACCTATACGGTCGAGGAAGTGGACATCCCGGTCGCCTGGCGCAAGATCTCCGAGTCCGGCACGTCGGGGACCATCGTATCGGACCAGACCGCAAACGTCACGTTCGAGAACAAATACGAGGCGCAGGGCCACACGTACCTGCAGGTGTGGAAGATCATGGAAGGTCGCCCGCTGGAGGACGGAGAGTTCACGTTCAACCTGTACGACTGGAACAACAACCTCGTGGAACAGGCCACGAATGACGCCGATGGGAACGTGGTCTTCGGGCCCATCGATTTTGACCAGGAGCAGATCGGGAGAAGCATCTATTACCGGATTGCAGAGGCAGATACCGGGGATACATCGGTCACTTATGACCCCCATTACTGTTCCGTATACGTGTATCCGTACGATGTGGGAGGCGGCATCCTGGACGCTCGGGTCACCTACGCGTATGGCAGCAACAGCCAGCGGTATTTCCACAACCGTGCGGCATCGGGCACTCTTGAGATCCTGAAGACCGTCGTAACGGATGAGCCCGGAACGGAAGACACGAGTTTCGACTTCCTGATCCGGCTGTATGATGTCAACGGCGAAGAGATCACCGACATGGGATACGCCGGATGGCGCCTGACGTCGGATCCGTACGATTATGGTACGTCCGTCACCGTCCGGAGCGGCTCCACGCTGACCCTGAAGGGTGGGGAACGGATCCTGATCGATTCGCTGTCCGACGGGATGAGTTACGAGATCACGGAGATCCCGAAGAAGGATTGGAAGCAGACCTCCGTAGAAAACGCGAAGGGCGTCATCCACGGGAAGACCACGGTCCGTGCCAGCTTTGAGAATACCTACGAATGGGAGCCTTACAGCGCGGACGGCACCGTGAAGCTGACCGCCTACAAGACCGTCAGCGGCGGCACCATCAGGGAAGAGGACGAATTCGTCTTCGAACTGCTGAACGAGGCAGGCGACGTGATCCAGCGCAAGCTCCCGGATACGTTCGGGGAGGAGACGTCGGCCATCACGTTCGATCCGATCTCGTTCGATCAGGACGACATGGACGGAGCCACCGAAAAGGTCTTCCGGTTCTTCGTCCGGGAAGTGCCCGGTACGGATCCGGAGGTCATCTACGACGCGGGCTATGAGAAGGTCTTTGAGGTCACGGTCCGCGATGACGGCGAAGGACACCTGCTGACGCACATCGGTTACGGCTCGTCCGCGGAGGACCCGGCCGGGGAAGACGGTCCGGGCAGCGATGGCGCCGGCAATGACGGCACCGGCAATGACGGCACCGGCAGCGGAAGCGAAGGCACGGAGCCGGCCGGCACCGAAACGGAAGGCGGTACGCCGGAAGACAGCAAGACTGCGGACGAGATCCGCTTCACGAACGTCAAGCGTGCGGAGCTCAAGGTGGTCAAGAAGGATGCCGTCACCGAAGAGGTCCTGGCGGGTGCCTGCTTCACGATCGCCCAGGGCGAAAAGTACGTGAACGACAAGGGCGAGCTGACCGACGAGGCCTACGAGTTCGTGACGGATGACGAAGGCCTGCTGAAGGTCCGTTACCTGTCCGCCGGCGAATACGTGCTGCACGAGATGAAAGCCCCGACCGGCTACCTGCCGGCGGAGGAAGATGTGACTTTCACGGTCTACGACAGCGAGATCCTCGTGGAGCAGGAACCGGTCGAAGAGATCACCGTGCTGGATGAGCCGTACTACGGAGACCTGGAGATCACCAAGATCGTCGAGCGCTTCGATGAGACCGGCGGACCGGCCACCTTCGTGTTCAACGTGACCGCGGTCCTGGACGGCAAGACCGTCTTTGAGGATGTCGTGGCCCTGACCTTTACGGAGGCCGGAACGCGCACCGCGAAGATCGTCGGCAGGATCCCGGCCGGCGCGACCGTGACGGTCACCGAGATCTACAGCGGCGCCGGCTACGTCGTGACCAGCCAGAAGAGCGTGACCGGGACCATCTCGCCCACCGAACCGGTGAAGGCGACCTTCGTCAACCGCTATGATGACGAGCTGGTGCACGGCTCCGGTATCCTGAACGAATTCACGAGCGACGGAAACGGCGGATGGACCGTAGAGAACGGCCGCGACAGCGCGGCGCCGGGCGAAGCCCCGGCGCCGGCGCCCGAGGCCGCGGGACCTGCGCAGGAGGAAGCCCCGGCGCCCGAGGCCGGGACCAAGAGGTAAAAGGAGGTCGGCATGCAGAGAAGAGAACAGAAGCGGCCGGGACGCATCCGGCTCGCGGGCGCCGCGCTGGCGGCCCTGCTGGTCATCGGGCTGTGGGCCGGACAGGCCTTCGCCTACTTTACGGCGTTCACGTCGGCCTCGGGCCGCGTGCCGCTGCACCTGGGCGTCCAGACCGAGATCGAGGAGCCCAGTGTGGACACCGAAAATATGATCAAGCACGTCGTGGTCTCGAACAGCGGCCCCGAGAGCTGCTGGGTGCGCGTAAAGGTCTTCGCCCCGTCGGCGTATCAGCTGACGTATGAAGGCACCGGCTGGAAAGCAGAGTCGGACGGCTACGTCTACTGCACGCAGCCGCTCGGCGACAGCGAAACATCGCCGGAGCTCCTCGTGAAGATCTCCGGCCTGCCCGAGGGGGCGGCCGAAGGCGAGACCGCTCATGTCGTCGTCGTGTATGAAAGCACCAAGGTCCAGGCCGGACCCGACGGCACACCGCTCCCGGCTGACTGGTCGATGGCGGCCGTCGTGACGGAAGGAGGGCAGGACTGATGGCAGGTGAGATCAGAATGGATCAGGAAAGAAGCCGCGGAAGAGTCCGGGGAAGAGACGTCCGGAGCCGCAGCCGCCGCGGCACGTCCGTGCTGACGGCGCTGGCCGGAGTGCTGGCCATTGGCCTGCTGGTCTTCGCATCCGTCAGCGGCGTTCGCGCGGCGCTGACGCCCACGGCGCGGTACCAGTCCCACATGGAGATGCGCGAGATCGGCGTGGCGCTGGTCGAGAACGGCAACGACGTCCCGAACGGCGGCACCCTTCTGGCTGACATCCCCGGCGAGGGGCGGCAGCTGCAGCCCGGCGCGGCCTACCGCGAAGAATTGGCTGTGCGCAATACCGGAGACATCGACGAGTACGTCTGCCTGCGCGTCTGGCGCTACTGGGTCAAAGACGGCAAGAAGCAGACGCAGCTGGATCCGTCGCTGATCCGGCTGACGATGCCGGAAGATACCGGCTGGATCTGCGCAGGCACCGGCGAGAACGGCGAGCAGACCGTGTTCTATTACACGAAGCCGCTGAAGTCGGAGAGCGACAGCGCGGCCGCTGCGGCGGACAAAGTGACGCTGCCCGCGGTCACGCAGCTGACCGTGGACGGCAAGGTCGCGCAGATGGTGGACCAGGCGTCCGAAAAGGACCCGCAGACCGGGCGCGTGACCGTGACCTGGACCTACGTCTTCGACGGCGCGGAGATCGCGCTCGAGGCCGAAGCGGACGCGGTGCAGACGCATAATGCCAAGGACGCGATGAAGAGCGCCTGGGGCATCGACGCCTCGTTCGACGGAACGACGCTGACGCAGGTGAAGTAAGGAGGCGGCCGGGATGATTCGAAGCATGAATGACATGAGAAAACGGCGCCTCGGGGAGACATCTTTGTCGGAAAACCGGATAACGTCCGGAAAGCCGGCGGCGTCTCATCTTGCGGCCGGCCTGACCGTGCTGGCCCTGATCCTGTGCCTGCTCGCGCCGGCAGCCTGCCTGACGGCCCGCGCGGAGGACTATACAGGAAAGGAAGGCCTCGAGGTCGTCTATGACGGCTCGAAGCTGGTCCCGAACTATACGGCCGGAGAGATCACGGATACGATGGACATCATCGAACCAGGAGACTCGATGACCGTGAAGATCACGCTGAAGAACGCGTCTCAGAAGGACGCGGGCTTCTGGATGAACAACTCGGTGCTGGATACGTTCGAGGAGAGCAACGCCTCGGCCGGAGGCGGCGCCTATACCTACATCCTGTCCTACTCAGGGAAAGAGGAGCCGCTGTATCAGAGCGGGAACGTCGGCGGTGACGACACGACGGCCGGAGAAGGCCTGCACGAGGCGACCGGGGCCCTGAAGGACATGTTTTTCCTGGAGACCCTGAAGCCCGGTCAGGAAGGCGTGATCACGTTGTACGTGTCGCTGGACGGCGAGACGCAGGGCAACGATTACCAGAAGACGCTGGCGGACATCGAGATGCTGTTCGCGGTCGAAGAGGTGACGGAACCGGGAAAACCGTCGACCGTCGTCAAGACCGGGGACCCTCACGACATGATTCCGTGGGCGGTCGGGGCCGGCGCGGCGGGCATCCTGCTGCTGGCCGGATGTGTGCTGCGGATCCGCGAGCGCCGGAAGGAGGGCTGAGACGATGAGCAGACAGAATGAAAAGCTCCTGCGGAACCGTTGGAACAGCTTCCTGCGGCGCGCGGCGGTGCTGGCTCTGACGGCGGTCCTTCTGGCAGGATCCTGCCTGCCGGCCATGCTCCTGCCGATGCATGCGAATGCGGCGCCCTACGCTTATACGGTCACGGTCGATGAAGGCCTGCACGGCACGGCGGAGCGGTCGAAAGCGGCCGATCAGACGGTCGGCGGAGAAGGCCTGACGTTCACGGTGCCGTACGGCGAGACGTTTGATCCCGAAGAGTACGTGACCGTCACGGTGACGGATCCGAAGTATTACTTCAAGGGCTTCCACGTGGCCGGCCAGGAAGGCGTGCGCCGCGGCGGGATCGAGATCACGAAAGACCTGCACCTGGTCGCGGCCTACGGTATCGCGGGCGGATCCGTCAAGTATACGGTCCGCTACGAGGACACGGACGGGAAGGAACTGGCCCCGGCGCGCGAATACTACGGCGATGTCGGAGAGAAACCGGTCGTGGCCTGCCTGTACTTTGAGGGCTACCTTCCCCAGGCCTACGGCCTGACGAAGACGCTGACCTCGAACGAGGCGGAGAACGTGCTGACGTTCGTATACCGGCCGGTCGAGACGGCCGCGCCGGTGCAGCCTGCCACCCAGGCTCCGGCGCAGCCGTCCGGAGGAGAGAGCGCGGCCCCGGCGCAGCCGGGCGGGCCGGACGAGACGCAGCCGGGCGAAGAGACCGAGCCGTCCGGACAGGGCGGGACCGAGCCGTCCGGACAGGGCGAGACGCAGCCGGGCGAAGAGGAGACAATCCCGAGAATGATCAACCTGGATGACGAGACGCTGCCTCTGGCAAGCGGTGAGTCCGGAGAAGGCACCCGC
>CACXFD010000247.1 GCA_902766845.1 uncultured Lachnospiraceae bacterium
GACCACGTCTACGGCCGGTCGATCACCGACCCGTGCCTGGGCTGGGAAGACACCGAGCGGCTGATCTATGAGATCGCGGAGATGGTGTGAGCACAGTGCGGGCACGGCAAGCTCATCAAGACAGAACAGCGCTATTCGATATAAAAGAGACTCGGCCTGGGAATCCCCCCGGCCGAGTCTTTTTTTGTATCTTTCCTCTTCAGGAATTGAACTTACAGAAGTACAGCATCCGGCTGTCGGAATCATAGACCGCCAGATAAAAGTCATACGACGCCCGTTCGGGGCCGCGAACATTTTCAGGATCGAAGGGCGTCAGCGCTTTCGAATGATAATCACGGAAATACCAGTACCCGTGCTCCACCTGCGGAAAGAACGGGTCAGGACCGTAGGCTTTAGACAGGTGCACACCGGAAGATCCGGTCTCGCCGTAGGCCAGCCAGGCCAGGTTTTCATGAAGCGGCAGTTCATGCCACTCCTCTGCCTCTCTGATCCGTTCTTCCCACCCGTCTCCGAAGACGCGCATGCGGTAAAATGCGATCCCGTCGCCGGAAAATCCGCCGTGGTCATCGTACTGATAAGTGACGAGACCGGGACAGACCGCGCCGAACTCCCGGGCGATGCGAACGTACGGCTTCAGAAAGTGCACGCCCGCGAGCAGCAGCACGATGACAGCAGCTATGAGGCACACACGCAACGTTTTCTTCGATCTCAAATCAGTCCCCTCCATATTCCTGACCTTCGGCCGCCTCAGTCAGCGAACCGGATCCTGCACGCACGGACAGAATCCGCTTCCTGTGCGGGCATCTCGACAAACGCCGTATACGGATACAGCGCTTCGGCGCCTCCCACGGCTGTCGGCTGTACGGTCATGACCAGTTCTCCGTCATCGATCGCGCAGGACGTGACCCGGAACCGGGTCGGTGTGGTCGCCATCCGGCCGAACAGCAGGCACAGGCTTTTTTCTTCAAACGGGAACGACCGGTATTCCTCCAGAAAAGCCGCCAGTGTCACGTCCCGGTACTCTCCGATCCGCGAGGACGGGTCGATCTCGACATAGTTATCCTGGCGGTAGGGAGCCTCTCTCGTGAACAGATACTCTTCGATCGTTTTCTGCCAGACCGCCTGCAGTTCTTCATACGACCTTACGATGCAGAACCTCTCTCCGCCGCTTTCGCGGCCCGGGAGAGATCCTTCATCGGCGTAGGCCGGATGAAGGCTGTATATCCGGACCGCCAGGCCGTCCGCGGCCTCCGGCGATCCGGCCGGGCCGGTCTCGTCTTTTTCCCGGATCCGGTCCCAGCATACCCGGCGGATCTGTCCGGCCTGCCCGGCCGGAATCTCCGTCAGCATCGTAAAGCCGGCATACGACGGATTCAGCCAGTCCGATTCCCTCTCCGCGGCGTAGGATATCCGGAGCTCCCCATCCACGAGCCGCATCGAGACGATCTTCGGACGCAGCGGCTCGGCCGGCAGTTCGAGCCGGAGCACGCACAGTGTCCTGTCCTCGAACGGAAAACCGTCAAACGCCGTCAGCCAGTCTGCCAGTTCGGTCATGCCGTCCGCCCCGTCTTTCCGGTCCGTTTCTCCGACGACCGGCCGCAGGGTCCCGTTCCATGCGCAGCGTCCGAGCTCCCGTTCCAGGTCTTCCGTTGACGCGATGCGCATCAGGGCCGACACATCCTCCGGCGTCCATTCATACGAGGATGACGCCAGCATCCGCACACCGCCGCAGTCCGGCCCCGGCAGGCCGTCCGCGGTCCAGGTGACCGGCTCGCCGGGCAGCGTATCCGCGGCCTCGGAAGACGCAGGCGTTTGCTCCGTATGGTCCGTTTGTGAAGCCGCCGCGGTGCTGTCTTCGGGCCGTGCCGGCGCGGGAGCGCGGCAGGCCGTCAGAGTCAGAGCCAGAGCCAGAAGCAGGGCCGGAATCGCCAACCGCCGAATCTTCATTTCCTTCCTCCATTTCAGGGAAAACCGGGGCAGATCCTTTCACAACGATTATATCACATCCCGGTCATCGGCCGCCTTACGATCCTCTTACGATCCGCTTACGGTCCCGCGCAAAAAGCAGGGGCCCTTCCCCTAAGGAAGGGCCCCTGCTGCGGGTCCCGGCGCCAGTCCGGCGCCGGAAGCGGTCTTACATACAAGAAGAGGCTCCCGCGCGGGAGCCTCCCTGTTGTCCGAGCCGTTTTCGAAGCGCTTTTCAGCTGAAATACACGAGTTCCACCTGCGGCGGCGGGCACTCTTCCATCTGCTCGGCGTAGAGCACGATGCCCTGGCCACGGTACGCGTCGTTCCGCTCCATGGCCACGCGGGCCGTGATATCGTACCAGTGGCCGTTCTGCCACTTTTTGCCTTCGGGCTGCCGGCACAGGTAGCCGATGTACTGGATGTCTTCGGCGCAGCAGGTCATGGCCTGACGGGCCGGCACAAAGAACGCATCGTCCTTGCTGCGGCTCTTTAAGGCCTTGCCCTTGAAGCGAACGCGCTTGCCGATATAGCTCTTCGGATCGTCCCGCAGGTCCACGTAGAAGATGCCGAAATCCACGTCGTCGACGACGATCGGATCCTTCTCCATGTCATAGGGGACGCCGCTCGCGAAGATATCGATCAGTTCTCCGTCCTCACGCTCGAAGACCACCTCGCAGCCCGGGTTCACGACCTTGACGCCGCGGCGGTAGGACGCCAGCGGCATGTCTTCCTTCGCGCGGTTGAAGACCATCATGTCCGCGCGCTGGCTCATCTCGACGAACAGCGACTTCATGTTCTTGGAATACACGTCATAGGTGCTCGCGTCGATCATGACGATCTGCTGCTCGATCTGCCAGCCCTTCGGGAGCTTGCGCTCCCAGAGCTCCTTGACGGACCAGAGCGGGTTGTATTCGATCATGACCCGCTCGGGCTTGTACGTGAACTCCAGATTGCGCAGGAAATCCAGCGTCAGATCTTCCTTCTTCTCCACGTACACGACCTCGGTCGCGTAGGCCTTCAGGATGTCCGGCCGGTACTCCACCTCCCCCTGCTCGCAGACGATCAGCACCGTGGTGCCCTCGGTCTGGAAGTAGTCCTGGCGCAGCGTATAATCGATGAAGCTGGTCTTTCCGCTCTCCAGAAACCCTGTGATCACAAAGACCGATGTGCCCTGTCTTACATCTGCCATAATGCTTTGATCTTCTCTTCCTCAAGTTTGGAGCCGATCACGCAGAAGCGGCCCGTATACTCCGCGCTGCCCTCGCGGACTTCGTATTCGCCGGGGACCATGTCAAAATGCAGCCACGATCCTTCGGGCGACTGGACCATGCCCTTCGCGCGCAGGATGATGCCGTAGCCTTCCCCTTCCGACAGCTCCTGAAGGATGTGCTCAAGTTCCTCGCGGGTGTACTTCTTCGCGCTCTCGGTGCCCCAGGAGTCGAAGACCTCATCCGCGTCGTGATGGTGATGGTCATGATGATGGTGGTGATGATGCTCGTGCTCGTCCTCGTCGTCGTCATCGTCGTCATGATGGTGGTGATGGTGCTCGTGTTCGTGCTCGTCCTCGTCGTCATCGTCATCATGGTGGTGATGATGCTCGTGGCCGCAGCACTCGTGTTCATCATCGTCGTCATCATCGTCATGATGATGATGGTGGTGGTGATGTCCGCATCCGCACTCTCTCCGTGCTCATGTTCATGCTCGTGCTCATGCGCTTCGAGTTCCTCATAGGCTTCTTCTCTCAGCTTGTCGAGCTCGGC
>CACXFD010000248.1 GCA_902766845.1 uncultured Lachnospiraceae bacterium
CCGTCAGTGTCCGGGCCAGGACCGGGCGCGCCATCAGGAGCACCGCCAGTCCGATCCAGAGCACGAGGGCCCTGCGTCTTGTCAGCATACTTCCTCCCTGCGCCGCTGGCGCGGCACATGTTACGATTTTGTTACATGCGCCATTGTAGCAGAGAAATCACGGTTTGTCAAGCGCTCTCCACTTATATGTATAATTTGAATCAAATATGGCGTTTATCCCCCACTTTTGATTCAAAATCGTGAAAATATCAGAAAATTAAAACCCTCCCGCTTGCATGGAGGGTCTTTTGTTGTTTAATATTTTTGTAAAATACTATATCTTGTGTCCGCTCTCCGGCCACCCACCGCATCAAGTGGCCGGCCAAAGGCTCAAATTGTCAGACGATTCAGTGGATAACCCGGTTTTTGCGCTGACGATGGGCCTCGTACAGCAAAACGGTCCCCGCAGCGGCCGCGTTCAGCGATTCGACGCGGCCCTCCATCGGAATCACGATCGTGTGCAGAAGGGCCTCCAGACACGCTTCGGACAGCCCGTGCGCTTCGTTGCCGATAAAGAACGCGGCCGGTCCGGTATAGTCCGGCCCGTCGTATTCCTCGGTCTCGCGCAGCGCGGCGCCGTAGCAGGCCACGCCTCTCTCCTGCAGCCACCGGGCCGCGTCCGCCCCGGATGGCATCTCCGCGAGAGGGACCCGGAAGATCCCGCCCATCGTCGCACGGACCACCTTGGGCTGGAACGGGTCCGCCCCACCCGCCGTGAGCACCACGCCGGTCGCGCCGGCTGCCTCAGCCGTGCGGATCAGCGTCCCGACATTGCCTGGATCCGCCAGGTCCTCGAGCACGAGGACCAGCGCAGGCCCGTGCGGCGGGATCAGCTTGTCCGGTTCCGTCATCGGCTGACGGACCTCGGCCAGGATCCCCTGCGGCGTGACCGTGTCCGACATGGCCTTCATGACCGCTTCGGTGACCGTCTCGTACGGAAGGCCGCGCAGTACGTTCTCCCCGTACCGCTCCCGCGCCTCTTCCGTCACGAAGCCGCGCACGAAGAGCTCCTTTGGCAGCTCCGCCGCCATGCGGGGGCCCTCGACCGCAAACGTGCCGGTCTCACGCCGTTTATGCGCTTTCGCAAGCAGCTGCCGGATCTCTCCGACAGCTGCGTTCTTTGTGCTTGTGATCATGGATATCTCCCGTCCCGGGACGTCCCCGTGCTCTCCTGCGCGTCTTTCCCGCACCGGATCGCAGGCGCGGACTCTTCCCGCCGATACGAGCGCTTACTTGCCCTCGTAGGTGATGGCGGACGCGACGTCGTATCCCTTCAGGACCTCCCGCCCGTTCAGGCCGGCCAGTTCCATCAGGAACACGACCTTGACGACCTGTCCGCCCAGGCGCTCCACCAGACGGATGATGGCCTCCGTGGTCCCGCCGGTCGCGATCAGGTCATCCACGATGACCACGCGCTGGCCGGGCCGGATGGCGTCTTTATGGATCTCGATCGTAGCCGTGCCGTATTCGAGGTCATAGGTCTCTTCGATCGTCTCGCAGGGGAGCTTGCCCTTCTTGCGCACGAGCACGAACGGCTTATGCAGGTTATACGCGATCGGCGCGCCGAACAGGAACCCACGCGACTCCGCTCCCACGATCACGTCACAGTCGACGTCGATCAGGCCCTGCATCGAATCGACGGCGGCCTGCAGTCCGTCCGCGTCCTGCAGCACGCTCGTCACATCGCGGAACATGATCCCGGGCTTCGGAAAGTCCGGTATCGTGCGTACGTAATCTTTCAGTTCTTTCATCAGGATCCTCTCCTTTCCCGCCCCATTATACACGATTTGTCCGGAGCCAACAACCGTTTTCTTCCGCGCCGGTCCTCACCGGATCCGGCAGTAGTTCTTCACCTGCAGCTCGATGCTGCGCCGCCCCATGAACTCATTGATCCGGGGCACGAAGGTCAGCGCGACGTCCGCCCATCCGCGGCCCGCCATCGCATCCGTGACCGCCCCTGCCCCGTACTCCTCGGCAAGGAACGCGCACAGCGCCTCCGCCCCGAAGAACAGGACCGCTTCCGCCGCGGTCCCGTCCGGATCCCGGACCGTCAGGCGGGCCGTGGAACCGTCCCGGCCCACGCGCCGCAGGCGCTCGAGCGTGAAATGCTGTCCCGCAAAGAGAGGGCTCCGGTTGCCCTTGCCGCAGGGCTCCAGAAGCTCCATCTGGGACAGGAGCGTCTCCGACAGATATCCGAGCGGGAGCGGCGAGTCGATCCGGACGACCGGCCGCAGGTCTTCCGCGGTCAGTCCGCAGGCTTCGTTCATCCGCTTCCGGAACGTCTCGTAATTCTCCGGCAGAAGGCTCAGGCCGGCCGCCATCGCGTGGCCGCCGAAGCGCAGCAGCAGGTCCTTCTGCTCGGTCAGCCGGTCATACATCGGATAGGCTTCCACCGAACGCCCGGAGCCCTTGAGGCCCTCCGCTGTCCTTGTGAATACGAACGACGGATGATGATACTCCTCCCGGAGCTTTCCGGCGATCAGCCCGGCCAGGCTCTCGTGACAGTCCTCGAGGATCAGCATCAGGACCGGGTCCTTCAGGAGGCCCTCGTTTTCCACGATCTCCCGCGCCTTCGCGAGGCCGTCCTCGGTCTGTTTCTTTCTCTCTTCATTGATCCGGATCAGCCGCGCCGCGCGCTCCGCGCCTTCTGCCTGCGAAGGCGCGTCCAGGACCGCAAAAGCGTCCTGCACGCCCGCCAGGCGGCCGGCCGCATTGAAGCACGGGCCGATCACGAAGCCGATATGATATGCCGACAGTTCCCGGCCGGCCAGATTCTGCATCTCGAGCAGGGCCCGCAGGCCCGGGTGCTCGGTCTTCGCGAGGCGCCGCAGGCCCTCCCGCACGATGATCCGGTTATCCTCTGTCAGGTCCATCACATCCGCGACGGTCGCGATCGCGATATAGGGAAGCAGGTCCCAGGCTTCCTCCTCCGGCACGCCCGCACGACTGTACAGGATGCGGATCAGCTGGAACGCGACGCCGGCCCCGCACAGCCCGTCGAACGGGTAGGGGCAGTCCTGCTGCTTGGGGTCCACGACCGCGTCCGCGCGCACGCGGATCTGCTGACGTGTCCCGTCCTTCAGGACCGCGTACGGGACCTCGTGATGATCCGTCACGACGACGGTCATCCCCGCGGCCTTCGCGGCGTCCACGGCGTCCAGCGCCGCGATCCCGTTATCGCAGGTCAGGAGCAGGCCGCAGCCTGCCTCCCCGGCTTCCCGTACGATGCGCTCATTCAGGCCGTAGCCTTCCTGCACGCGGTCCGGCGTAAAGACGCGGCAGGGCACGCCGAGGCGGTCCATGGCCAGCCGCAGCGCATACGCGGAAAAGATCCCGTCGTCATCGTAGTCCGACGCGACCGCGATCTTCTCTCCCCGCTCCCGGGCCGCGAGGATCAGTTCCGCGGCGCGGTCCGCGTCCTTCAAAAGATGCGGATCGTTCAGGTCCGCCACGGTCCCGTACAGATACCGGTGCGCGTCCTGCGGCGACGCGATCCCGCGGTTGACCAGCAGTTTCCCGACCAGCGGGTCCACGCCGCAGGCCGCGGCCACCGCCCGGAAATCACCTTTTTTGTTTTCGAGGATCCATTTTTCCCTCATCGTTTCCCGCCTGTTTCCTGTTCCTTCTGCACGGCTGTCTTTCGCCGGACAGACAGCGAGCCCCCGGGGCGTGCCGTATCTGCGGCAGGCGCCCCGGAGGCTCTGCTTCCTACCGGTCTGTCTGACCTGTTAGTTGGCGATGACCTTTTCCGTTTCCGCGTCAAAGATATGGGCTTTCTCCATATCCAGGCCCAGACGGATCGTATCGCCCGGACGGGCCGTGGTGCGGGGATGCACACGGGCCGTGAAGTTCACGTCGTCGACGTCGAAGTACAGATACACTTCCGCGCCGAGCATCTCATACACACGGATCTGCGCTTCGATCACGCTGTCGGGGCTCGCTTCGAGGAACATCTCGGAATCGTGCAGGTCTTCCGGACGGATGCCGAAGATGACCTCCTTGCCGATGTAGCCGCCCTCTTTCAGGTGGTTGGCCTTGTTCACCGGGACCACGACCTTGTGTTCGCCGAAGCTCAGCGTGACCTTGCCGTCCTCTTCTCCGACGAGGGCCTTGATCATGTTCATCTGCGGCGAACCGATGAAGCCGCCGACGAAGACGTTCGCGGGCTTGTCATACAGGTTCTGCGGCGTATCCACCTGCTGGATCACGCCGTCCTTCATGACGACGATGCGGGTGCCCAGCGTCATGGCCTCGGTCTGGTCATGCGTGACATAGATGATCGTGGTGCCCAGACGCTGATGGAGCTTGCTGATCTCGATACGCATCTGCACGCGGAGCTTGGCGTCCAGGTTGGACAGC